>WQUU01000201.1 GCA_009781925.1 Bacillota bacterium
ATCGCCGATCTCTCCGCCGCGGTGCTGGTGCTTCTCGTGTTCGCGTTCAGCCTTGGCTCCCGCTGGCTGGGGCGCAGGCTGGAGAGGAAAATGATGAGTGAGGATAAGAAAGCATGAGTATATGTGTAGAGACGAAAAAATTAAGCGTATTTTACGGTGATTTTCAGGCGCTCAAATCGGTGAGTCTCGCGCTGGACGCGAACCGTGTCACGGCGCTTATCGGGCCGTCCGGCTGCGGAAAATCCACGTTTTTGAAGGCTCTGAATCGTATGAACGACCTCGTGGACGGCTACCGGCCGGAGGGGACGATCCTGCTCGCCGGCGAGGACATTTACGGGCCGGGCATCGATCCGATCACGCTGCGGGGACGCGTCGGCATGGTGTTCCAGAAGCCGAACCCTTTCCCGATGTCGGTGTACGACAACATCGCTTACGGCCCGCGCATCCACGGAGCAAAGAGAAAGACCGAACTGGATGAAATCGTGGAAAGGACGCTGCGGGATTCAGCGCTGTAGGACGAGATAAAGGATCGCTTAAAGAAGTCCGCGCTGTCGCTGTCAGGCGGACAGCAGCAGCGCCTGTGCATAGCGCGGGCGCTGGCCGTTGAGCCCGAGGTGCTGTTGATGGATGAGCCGACCTCCGCGCTCGATCCGATCTCCACGAGCCGGATCGAAGATTTGGTTCTGGACTTAAAGAAAAAATATAGTATAATAATTGTGACGCACAACATGCAGCAGGCGGCGAGGATCAGCGACAGATGCGCCTTCTTCCTGCTCGGCGAGGTCGTAGAGGCCGGCGAGACGGACGATCTGTTTTCCACGCCGAAGGACAAACGCACGGAATCCTATATCACCGGGAGGTTCGGATGATGATACTTTTTCCCCAAAGAAAAAGTATCAAAAAGAACTTTGTTTCGCGTCAAATCACACGAAATTCAAGGTTTTCGCCCGGTATCGACAGAACAATTTGAATTGGAGAATAGCATGAGAACACGGTTTAATGAGCAGCTGGACGAGATGAACAACTCTCTGCTCAAAATGGGCGCGTATATTGAGCACGCCATCGCGACAGCCGCGAAAGCGCTGATAGAGCAGGATGTCGATCTGGCGAAAGAAGCCATCGAATTTGACAAAGAGATCGACGATATGGAAAAGGAAATAGAGCGGACTTGTCTCTCCCTTTTCCTGCACCAGCAGCCGGTCGCCAGTGATCTGAGGCTTATATCGACCGCGCTGAAAATGATTACCGACATGGAGCGCATCGGCGACCACGCGGCGGATATCTCGGAAATTACGCTCAGGCTGGCGGACGCCGTCTACATCAAAAAGCTCGATCATATACACCAGATGGCGGCGGAAACCACTAAAATGGTTACCGACAGTATCGACGCGTATGTAAAACGGGACACAGCGCTCGCGAACGCGGTCATCAAGGCCGACGATAAGGTGGATGATCTGTTCAATACGGTCAAAAACGAGCTGATTGAAATGATCCATGACGATAAGGAATACGGCGAGCAGGCAATCGATTTGCTGATGGTCGCCAAGTACTTTGAGCGCATCGGCGACCACGCGGTCAACATCGGGGAATGGGTTATCTTCTCGTTGACCGGCCAACATAAAAACAAGAAAATCATCTGATTGGAGAAGCCATGCCGACGATTTTTATCGTTGAGGACGACGACAATATCCGCGGGCTGGTGCTATACGCGCTGAGAGACGGTTTCGCTGCGCGGGGCTTTGCCGCGCCGTCGGATTTTTGGCGGGAACTGGGCAACGCGGTTCCGGATTTGATCCTGCTTGACATCATGCTGCCGGAGGAGGATGGCCTCTCCATCCTGCGGGCACTGAAAGCGGACAGAAAAACGAAGCATCTGCCGGTCATCATGCTGACGGCTAAAAGCGGCGAATACGACCGCGTGAAAGGGCTCGACTTTGGAGCCGACGATTACGTCACGAAGCCGTTTTCCGTGCTGGAGCTGATTTCCCGCATCAACGCGGTGCTCAGAAGGAGCGGGTCCGGCGGGCCATCTCCGACGCACACGATCCAGAACGTGGCGCTTGCCCCGGAAAAACATATTGTTACGGTCGACGGCATTGAGGCGCCGCTCACGCGCAAAGAGTTTGAGCTTTTACAGTTACTCATGAAAAACCGTGGCATCGTATTAACGAGAGAGAAAATCTTGTCAGAAGTTTGGGGTATGGATTTCGACAGCGAAACGCGCACGGTGGATATACACATCAAAACGCTCCGTCAAAAGCTGGGCGCCGGCGGCGGCATCATCCAAACCGTCCGGGGCGTCGGATACAAGGCTGGTGAGTAAACCATGAGACGCCGGATATTCCTTCGCGAGTTTGAAGAACAGAATCGCGAGCTGCAAAAACAGCTGTCGGAGGTTGCGAGGGAGCGCGCGTTGATTGACGCGATCTCCGGCAGCATGAACGAGGGGCTGCTGCTGCTGGATAAAGAAGGACATGTGTCATCGGTTAATCAAAGTGCGCGATCTATACTGAGCGTTCACGGCAATCCCGTGGGCAGATATGTTCTGGAGGTCGTGCGGAATGTAGAAATGATCAAGCGCATTGAAACCGCGAACGCCGGCACGGGCTCCGACACGGCGCTCGAATTGGCGGGGCGGATTTATCACGCCATTTTCAGCCCCACGGCGGACGGGGTTCTGATCCTGCTTTTGGACATCACCGAGAGGGCAAACGCCGAGAAAAGGCGGCGCGAGTTCTCCGCTAATGTTTCGCATGAGCTGAAAACGCCGCTCACGACCATTTCCGGCTATGCGGAACTGTTGGAATCCGGCATGGTGGGGCCGGCCGACATTCCCGAAGCGGCGGGAAAGATACGGCATGAAACGATGAGGCTCATCGCTTTGATTGAGGATATCATGCGGTTGTCGGAGTTGGATGAATCCGAATCGCCGGTGGAGTTTGCCGAATGCGATCTATGCGAAATCGCGAGGGGCGCCGCCGAAAATCTGACGCGGAAGGCGAGCGATGCTGGCGTCACGGTTACCGCGCCGTCAGACACCGTGACCGTGAACGCGAGCAGAAATATGATGTTTGAGCTTTTCTACAATCTTATAGACAATGGCATCAAATACAACAGGCCACGCGGCAAGGTGAATGTCGCGGTTGTCAAGGAAGCGGAAAAAGTGAGGATGTCCGTATCGGATACGGGAATCGGCATTGACAAAAAGTATCTTGACCGGATATTCGAGCGGTTCTATCGGGTCGATAAATCCCGTTCAAAAGCGACAGGCGGAACCGGGTTGGGTTTATCCATCGTCAAGCACATCGTCGCCTGCCATCACGGAACGATACACGTTGAAAGCGAGCCGGGCGTGGGAACGACTGTTGACATAGAGATAACCGTATGTTGAACGCTTATGCGCATGCGTTCTTGTCAGTGTCCAATATCAAAAGCACTCAAATGTAAGAGGGGCGGAC
This sequence comes from Bacillota bacterium, assembly GCA_009781925.1. Taxonomy (GTDB): domain Bacteria; phylum Bacillota; class Clostridia; order Oscillospirales; family Oscillospiraceae; genus WQUU01. The sequence goes on from WQUU01000201.1 coordinate 3,459, forward strand.
TGAATGGCACGCAAAGATTTGCGTTTTCTAAAAGGCTTATCCATCGCCCACCGGGGCTTGCACGACAATGCCGGCGGCACCCCGGAGAACTCGGCGGCCGCACTGCGCAACGCGGTCGCGAATCATACGGCGATAGAGCTGGATTTGCATCTGCTCAAGGACGGCCGCATCGCGGTGTTCCACGACGATAACCTCCGCAGGATGACCGGCTGCGACAGGGATATCAAGGATTGCGGCTATAAGGAAATCAAAGGTTTGAAGCTGCTTGGCACCGGCGAGGGCATCCCGCTTCTCGAAGAGGTGCTGGATCTGGTGGACGGAGCCGTGCTGCTGGATATTGAATTCAAAACGGATCGCGGCGCCGGCGCTCTGGAGTGGAAAGCCTGCGAACTGTTGGACGGTTACCGGGGGGAATTCCTGGTAAAATCGTTCAGTCCATTCAGTGTAATGTGGTTCAAAAATCACAGGCCCGGTTTCATCCGGGGACAGTTGTCCTGCGATTTCAAGGGCGACAAGATGAATATCTTCGCGAAACTCGTCAACCGATACATGTTGCTCAATTTCCTTACAAA
>WQUU01000202.1 GCA_009781925.1 Bacillota bacterium
AGACCGTTCCCTACCGTGATTGATGCGGGGTTGGACACAGTTGTGTCCGTGCAATTTTTATCGAAAGAGACGGTGATGCCCGCTATCCATTGGGCGTAGAGCGTTTGATTCGCCGTCGCGGTCACAATGGTCGAGCTCGTGACCTGTGTGCCCCCGCTGGCGGCAGTATACCAGCCGGTGAAAATGGAGCCGCCGAGGGTGGTGGTGGGCAGGGTGCCGAAGTTCCCGCCGACGGTCACCGTTTTTGTGGTAAAGCTGGGGGTCGTAGCGCCCGAGGCGTTTTTGTCGAAGGTGACGGTGATGGTCTGGAGGGCATTGGTCACTGTGACCGCACAGGTCGCTGTAAAGCCGCCGTCTGCCGTTGTCACCGTGATTGTAGTGGCACCAACAGCCACCGCCGTGACGACGCCGTTCGCCACAGTCGCGACCGCTTGGTCTCCGGACGCCCAACTCACGGCCGCATTTGTTGCGCCGGCAGGGAGAACAGTTGCTGTCAATGTGACTTTGCTGTTCACAGTCAAGGTCAACGAGGTCTGGTTCAGCGTCACGCCCGTGACGGAGACGGCGGCGCCAGCCGTGAGCGCCAGCCCCGGCAGCAGCGCGATGACAAAGACAAGGGCCAGAAACGCAGACAGAAATTTCATCGCGCGGTGGGATTTTATCGATATTTTCATTGAAATCTCCCCTTTTATGGATTTATCTATGGATATGGATGAGTTTATTCCCGTGGGACACCTATACTATACGCCAATTGCATCCATTTTGCAAGAAAAAAAATCCGCCCAAGAGTTAGGGCGGATTTTTATCCATTATTTGGTTGTCAGAGCAGATCAATGTAATTTCTTGCTCCATAAAAAATACGGTAAATGCGTACAAGCTTTGCGAATTCGTTTACTTTGTATAAGATCAAATAGTTTTTTACAGGGACTCGGCGATAACCCTTTTCGGCCAGTTCCGGAATATCAGCGATGGGATACATCAACGGGTACATTCTCAGACGATCATAACACTTCTCCACAGCCTCCGCGAAATGGATTGCAGCCTCTGGCGCATAAAGTACTTCTGCGATATAAGTTACAATCTCATCCAAGTCCTCATGCGCGGAATCGGCTATGTTCAGTTCAAATTCCATGCTTTTCCCTTACCTGCCTTAATGATTCGTAAGCATCCATTTCGCGTCCCGCTGCAAAATCGGCTTCCGCTTCCGCAACCTTTTGCAGGATATCGGCTTTCATCTCCGCGGTCGTTCTGGAGTCCTGTTCCAATCGTAAATCAAACGGAATCCCGCGCTCACGGATGGCCTGCCGCAAAAACATGTTAATGGCGGTAGTCATGTCCAGTCCAAATTGCGCAAAAATCGCCTGAGCCTGGGCCTTAATCTCACTGTCCATACGAATATTCATATTCGATGCCGCCACAAAAGCACCTCCTTAATAGGCTAAGAATAACACAATATACGTGTATTGTCAACGTGTTATGCCTATATTGCGTTGCTTCTGCCCACTAACGCGCTCAAGTCCACATACTCCTCCGGCGCGGCAGTGACCTCTTCGTCCGTCTCAGACTCAAAGTCGCGATAGAGCTCGAGGCCGCTGCCGGCCGGGATGAGCTTGCCGATGATGACGTTCTCTTTGAGGCCCACCAGATGATCGACTTTGCCCTTGATGGCGGCCTCGGTCAGCACCTTTGTCGTCTCCTGGAAGGAGGCGGCGGAGAGGAAACTCTCGGTGGCCAGGGAGGCCTTTGTGATACCCATGAGGATCTGGGTGGCCGTGGCGGTTTTCAGCGGCTGGCCGTACTCGTCCACCTCTCCGGCGGCGGCGCGAAGCTCGACCGCCCGGTTCGCGGTTTTGAGCTCGCTGACGTCCACCGTGGCCCCGGAAAGGAGGCTGGTCGCGCCGGGATCCTCCACCCGTACCTTGCGCATCATTTGGCGCACGATGACTTCGATGTGCTTGTCGCTGATATCCACGCCCTGTTGGCGGTAAACTTTTTGAACCTCTTGGATGAGGTAATTCTGGCAGGCGGCGACGCCCCGGATGCGCAGGACATCGTGGGGGTTTAGAGCGCCGGCGGTGAGCTCCTGGCCCAGCTCCACGCGCTCTCCGTGGGCTACGAGAATGCCGGAGGAGTAGGGGGTCTGATAGACCCGCGTCTCCCCCTGCGCCTCATTCGTGAGCGTGATGGCGCAGATGGCGCTCTTCTTGGTCTCCTCCAAGCTCACCGTACCGGAAATCTCCGCGAGCTGAGACATTTTTTTCGGCTTCCTCGCCTCAAAGAGCTCCTCAACACGGGGCAGGCCCTGGGTGATGTCGTCTCCCGCGACGCCGCCGGTGTGGAAGGTGCGCATGGTCAGCTGGGTGCCGGGCTCCCCGATGGCCTGGGCAGCGATGACGCCCACGGCCTCCCCCGCATTCACGGGCACGGCCAGGGCCAGGTTCAGGCCGTAGCATTTGGCGCACACGCCGCTCTTGGCCTCGCAGGCCAGGACGCTGCGCACCTCACAGGAGGTGATGCCGTGGGCCTCCATGATCTTCGCGTCCGTGTTTTTGAGCATGGTGTCCGCGCTGAACAGGAGTTCTCCGGTTCCCGGATCCAGAATGTTGTGCAGGGGATAGCGGCCGTGGATGCTCTCCCCAAAGGTCTTGACTTCGATGTTTTTCTCGAACACGGCCCTGGCGATGATTCCCTCGTGGGTGCCGCAGTCCATCTCCCGGATGATGACATCCTGGGAGACATCCACCAGACGGCGGGTCAGGTAGCCGGAGTCCGCCGTCCGCAGCGCGGTGTCGGCCAAGCCCTTGCGCGCGCCGCGGGAGGAGATAAAGTATTCCAGCACGGACAGACCCTCACGGAAGTTGGCCTTGACGGGTATCTCGATGGTGCGGCCGGCCGTATCGGCCATGAGGCCGCGCATACCGGCCAGCTGCCGGATCTGGTTCATGCTGCCGCGGGCGCCGGAGTCCGCCATCATATAGATGGGGTTAAACTCGTCCAGGGCGTTTTCCAGAGCCCCGGTGACCTCCTTCGTGGTCTGCTCCCACTCGGCCACCACCAGGCGGTAGCGCTCGTCGTTGGTGACAAAGCCGCGCCGGTACTGCCGTTCGATGTCCAGAATTTTCTTCTCCGTGGCCGAGATGAGGGTCTTTTTCGCGTCCGGAACGGTCATGTCGGAGATGGAGATAGTGATCGCTCCCTTGGTGGAATACTTAAAGCCCAGGGCCTTGATGTTGTCCAGCACCTCCGCCGAGATCGTGAACCCGTATTTTTTGATGCAGCGATCCACGATCTCGCCTAGCTGCTTTTTGCCGGTCTTGACGTTGATCTCGTATTCAAACATTTTCTCGGGGTCAGAGCGATCCACAAAACCCAGATCCTGTGGGATGGGCTCGTTAAAGATAATGCGGCCCACGGTGGTGCTGATGAGCTTTTGCTTCAAAACGCCGTCCACGGTCTTGCTCACCCGGACGCGGATGGGGCTGTGGATGCCCAGGGCCCCCTCGTTATAGGCCAGAATGGCCTCGTTGGGGTTGGAAAAGACCTTCCCGGCCCCCTCCTCCTCCCGCTCGAAGGTGAGATAGTAGGCCCCCAAAATCATGTCCTGGGTCGGGACGGTGACGGGCTGTCCGTCCTGGGGCTTTAAAAGGTTGTTCGCGCTGAGCATGAGGATACGCGCCTCGGCCTGGGCCTCGGCGGAGAGCGGCACGTGAATGGCCATCTGGTCGCCGTCAAAGTCCGCGTTGTAGGCCGTGCAGACCAGGGGATGCAGCTTGAGCGCCCGGCCCTCAACCAGAATCGGCTCAAAGGCCTGGATGCCCAGGCGGTGCAGGGTCGGAGCGCGGTTTAGGAGCACCGGATGCTCCTTGATGACCACGTCCAGGGCGTCCCACACCTCCGTGCGGGCCTTGTCCACCATCTTCTTGGCGCTTTTGATGTTATTGGCGATGCCGTCCTCCACCAGTTTTTTCATCACAAAGGGCCTGAAGAGCTCAATGGCCATCTCCTTC
>WQUU01000203.1 GCA_009781925.1 Bacillota bacterium
ATGCTCGATCCCCAGTATAACCCCGAGCATTACCTGGACGCCCGCTTTTTGGGGCGCGGCACCTGTACGGTATCGGAGATTTTTTTCACCTCGCCCAGCCGCTGCGCGGTGGCGGACGGCTGCTCCGTCTCCATCGACCGGCGCATGACGGCGGGGGAGTGCTGGGAGAGCTGTCTGGAGGAGGTTCGCCAATTGCCCGCCGTCAAAAAATACGGCGAGGACGTGAAAGTCTCCATGTACGGCTATGAGCGTCCCTCCTGGACGGGGGAGGTCTACAAAACCGAGTGCTACTTTCCGACCTGGATCAATGCCGAGGACGCGCCCCACGTCAAGGCCGTGGCGGACGCGCACAGGGCCCTCTTCGGAGAGCGGCGCCAGGGGCCGGAGGGCGCGATGGCGCTGCGTGACCGCCCCCTCATCGACAAATGGACGTTTTCCACCAACTGTGTGGCGATTCAGGGGCGTTTTGGTATTCCCTGTGTGGGGTTCGGCCCCGGGGCGGAATCCCAGGCCCACGCCCCCAATGAGATCACCTGGAAGCAGGATCTGGTCAATTGCGCAGCGCTCTACGCGGCGGCGCCGGGGCTGTATAGGAACAAACTGTAGGTCGCGGCGCCCGCGGCCCGGGCCGCCGAGGGCGGCGGCCCCTACAAAGGGCGCGGGGTCAAATCCACAATATTTTAGGAGGAATATCGATCCATGGAGCTGAAACATTATCTGGACAGGCTGGGCGCGCTCGACTTGAGCAAGATGTATAACGGGGACTTTTTCCTCACCTGGGAAAAGTCCGACGACGAGATTGAGGCCGTGTTCCAAGTGGCGGACGCCCTGCGCAACCTGCGGGAGCGCAACATCAGCACGAAAATTTTCAAGTCCGGGCTGGGGGTTTCGCTGTTTCGGGACAACTCCACCCGCACCCGATTCTCCTTCACCTCCGCCTGCAACCTCCTGGGCCTGTGCGTCCAGGATCTCGACGAAGGCAAAAGCCAGATCGCCCACGGGGAGACCGTCCGTGAGACGGCGAATATGATCAGCTTCATGGCGGACGCCATCGGCATCCGGGACGACATGTACATCGGCAAGGGCAACAGCTATATGCACGAGGTCGCAGACGCCTTAACGGAGGGCTATCAGAGCGGAGTACTGGAGCAGAAGCCGACGCTGGTGAACCTCCAGTGCGACATCGACCACCCCACCCAGTGCATGGCGGACATGCTGCACATCCTCCACGAATTCGGCGGGGCCGAGAACCTCAGGGGCAAAAAACTCGCCATGTCCTGGGCCTATTCCCCCAGCTACGGCAAACCCCTCTCCGTGCCCCAGGGCGTCATCGGCCTCATGACCCGCTTCGGTATGGAGGTGGTGCTGGCCCATCCGGAGGGCTACGAGGTCATGCCGGAGACCCTCGGCGTGGCGCAAAAAAACGCCCAAAAAACTGGGGGAAAGTTTTCCGTCACCAACAATATGGCGGAGGCCTTTGCCGGCGCGGACGTGGTCTATCCCAAAAGCTGGGCCCCCTTCGCCGCCATGGAGCAGCGCACAAAGCTCTATGAGGCCGGCGACGGAGACGGCATCAAGGCCTTGGAAAAAGAGCTTTTGGGCCAGAACGCCGCGCACAAGGACTGGTCCTGCACCGAGGCGTTCATGAAAACAACAAGGGATGGCAAAGCCCTTTATCTGCACTGCCTGCCCGCCGATATCAGCGGCGTCTCTTGCGAAGCCGGCGAAGTGGACGCCTCCGTATTTGACCGCTATCGCACGCCGCTTTATAAAGAGGCCAGTTTCAAACCCTATATCATCGCGGCTATGATCTTTTTGGCCAAATGCAAGAATCCCGCCGGAACGCTCAAGGCGCTGGAGGCCCGCGCGAGAAACCGCGCATTTGTGGAGTAGGGAGAGACCGCCATGTCAAAGCGCATCGTCATCGCCCTGGGCGGCAACGCCCTGGGGAAAAATTTGTCCGAGCAGATGACCGCCGTCAGGCAGACGGCGAAGGCCATTGCCGATCTGGTGGAGGACGGGCACGAGGTCGTGCTCTCCCACGGGAACGGCCCCCAGGTGGGCATGATCCAGAACGCCTTCGCCGCCTATGAGCGGGCGGAGCCGAAGGCCGAGCGCATGCCCCTGTCCGTCTGTGTGGCCATGAGCCAGGGCTATATCGGCTACGACCTGCAAAACGCCCTGCGGGAGGAACTGCGCAATCGGGGCATCCAAAAGGATGTCGCCACCGTGCTGACCCAGGTGGAGGTCTCGCCGGATGATCCGGCGTTTTACCATCCCAGCAAGCCCATCGGGGGTTTTATGACGGAGGAGGAGGCCAAGCAATTGGCCGCCGAAAAGGGCTTCACCGTGGCGGAGGACGCGGGCCGCGGCTGGCGCCAGGTGGTGGCCTCCCCCAAACCGGCGGCGATCGTGGAGCTCGGCGCCGTCCGCGCCCTCGCCCGGGCCGGGCAGGTGGTCATCGCCTGCGGCGGCGGAGGAATCCCGGTGAAAGCCGAGGGGAACCATTTAAAAGGCGTACCCGCCGTCATCGACAAGGACTTCGCCTCCGCCCTGTTGGCGAAGTCGCTGGACGCCGACGTGCTCATCATCCTCACGGCGGTGGAGAAGGTGGCGATCCGCTACGGCAAGCCCGACGCGGAATGGCTGTCTCATATGAACGCCGCCGAGGCGCGGCGGTACATCGCCGAGGGCCAGTTCGCCCCCGGCTCCATGCTGCCGAAGGTGGAGGCGGCGCTGGACTTTGCCGAGAGCGGGGCGGGGCGCTATGCGCTGATTACGCTTTTAGAGAAGGCGAGGGACGGCATCGACGGAAAAACGGGGACGGTCGTGGAGGGGTAGCGGAAGGTTTTTAGAGGTGTGGCGGTGACTCGAGGGCTTCTTTTTCTACTGGGGGAGTTATGACACCAGAGAATAGTTCGGCCGGCTTTATGTGATATAGTTTGCTCAGCCGAATCAGATAGACAACGTCAAAATCCCGGCCCTCCTCCATGGCAAGCAGGATTTTTGCTCTGATTCTGGATTTTTTCGACAGTTCCTCAATTGTCCATCCTCGCGCTTGGTGCAATGATCTAAGATTTTCGCGCATGGTCTCGATCTGCTTGTCGCTTCCTATTTTATTTTTTATTGTTTTCTTCGTTCATATTTTTGTCGCCTCCTTGTCCTTATTATAAGGGCAAGAAACAGCAACTCTGAACACATATGCTGACAAATATAAAGGAATGCCGCGCGTTTTTGCTTGGCATTCCTTTTTTTCGTTAGCTTTTATCCAAACACCCGCACCCGCTCGCCGGCGGGTACGCTCTCCTTTGCATCCGGCGGGCTGACGGGCTTGCCGAAGGGCATCTGCGCGATGAGTTTCCAGGACTCCGGCAGGTTCCATGCGGCTTTCACCGCGGCGTCGATGAGGGGGTTGTAGTGCTGTAGGGAGGCGCCCAGGCCCTCCAACTCCAGCGCCGTCCAGATGTTCGACTGCAGCATGCCGCTGGCCTGCTGAGACCATACGGGGAAATTGTCCCGATAGGTCGAAAACTTCTCCTGGAAGGCCCCGACGATGTCCATGTCCTCAAAATATAAAATCGTACCCGAGCCCGCCGCGAAGGAGTCCAGCTTTGCCTCGGTGGAGGGGAAGGCCGCCTCCGGGACAATTTTCCGCAGCGTGTCCTTCGCGATGTTCCAGAGGATACCGCTCTGGGCGCCAAACAGTATAACGGCCCGCGCGCTCTGCATGTTGAAGGCCGACGGCGTGCTGACCGCCGCCCGCTCCACGATCTCCCGGACGCGCTCCGGCGTCACGGGAATGTCTTTGTCCAGATGGTAATAGGTGCGGCGATTTTTCAGCGCCTCCAAAAAGATGTCCGTGTTCATAGTCATACCTCCTAATATATTCGCCATGTGTTGCGGCTGCCGCTTTAGCGGCGGGCGGCGCGGCATCAAAATTTAGAATAATATCTGTCAAACTGTTGTTTTATGCGAAACAAAAGACCCTTAATACTTCAAA
>WQUU01000204.1 GCA_009781925.1 Bacillota bacterium
GCCGCAAATACGGCCATCTATATCATTTTGGCGCTCATCTGTATTCTCTGGCTGCTGCCCATTGTCTACCTGGTGATGACCTCTTTCCGCGGGGAGAAGGGCGCCTATTTGGACGGTTATATCATTCCGAAAACCTGGACGCTCACCAACTACACGCGGCTCTTTACGGATACCTCTCTGTTCAACTACCCCCGCTGGTTTTTAAACACTTTTTTCGTGGCGGTGCTGAGCTGTCTGATCTCCACCTTCTTTGTGCTCTTCACGTCCTACGCCTTCTCCCGCCTGCGCTTTAAACTGCGGCGCAAAATGATGAATATTGTGCTGGTGCTGGGGATGTTCCCGGGTTTTATGAGTATCATCGCCATCTACCACCTGATGAAGATCATCGGGCTCGACCAGACTCTGGCGGCGCTGATTCTCATCTACTCCGGCGGGGCGGGCCTCGGATACTACATCATGAAGGGTTTCTTCGACACCATACCCCGCTCCCTGGATGAGGCCGCCTATCTGGACGGCTGCACCAAATGGCAGACGTTCACGAAAATTACGTTGCCCCTGTCCCGACCCGTGATCACCTATACGGTGCTCACCGCGTTTATTGCCCCCTGGGTGGACTTCATCGTTTCCAGTGTGATCATGCGGGACAAGTACCAAAACTTCACCATCGCCCTGGGTCTGTTTAAGATGCTCGAGCGGGAGAACCTCTATCAGTGGTTCACCGCCTTCTGCGCCGGAGCCGTGCTGGTCTCCATCCCCATCGCCGTGCTGTTTATCGTCATGCAGAAGAACTATGTGGAGGGTGTCACCGGCGGCGGCGTGAAGGGGTAAAAGGTCAAGGGCCCCTCGGCTTCACCTCGGCGACCACCCCGCCCTTCGGGCGCCCCGTCCCTAGAGGGGAATAAGGGCAAGGGCCCTTGACCTTTGGTTCGTCACACCATAATCGACTCCATCATAATTCTCGCGCCGAGCTTAAAGCCGCAAATAAAATTTTCCACCGCGTTACTCCCGCCCACTTCGCCTTGGGCATTCACGAAATCCAGAAACAACTTTTTTTCTTTCCCCTCCAACAGCTTCAGCAAAATCTCCTCGTTTTCGTCCAAGGTCTGTCCGGCCTTTTGTAAACGGGGATTTTTGCTGTTGCCGCAGACATTTGGCCGAATCTCACCGAAAAACAGGTCCTCCAAAACGCTTTGCATGATTTTCTCTCCTATTATGAATATTTGATAATCAAAATATGTTATTTGATTTATCGAATATATTGTACTACACGCGAATCGTTTTGTCAATACTTTTCTAAACAAAATATTTGATAAATTAAATCAACGTTGTAACTATTCAAATATCATGGTAAAATAGTATTTGAATAAATGTGGGAGCTGATTTTATTGTCGTTTAGCTATAACAAACTGTGGAAATTACTGATCGATAAAAACATGACGCGAAGCGATTTGAGAAAAGCAATTGGAATGTCTTCCAGTACAATGGCCAAGATGGGAAAAGGCGAAAATATCTCCCTCGATGTCATCGATAAGATATGTACCCTATTTCACTGTAAGGTCGAAGATATTTTAGAGCACGTAGAAAGCGATTAAGCTATCATGAAAAAGCTTTTTTGCATCTTATTGTCCCTCTCCCTCTGTGTGTCCCTGTTCGTCGGATGCGCGGCAACTCCATCTGTCACACCCGTGCCCTCTCCATCAGAGATCACCGTTGTTTCTCCGCCCCCCGCGCCAACCTGGCAGGAACAGTTGTCCGCCGCACTGGCGCAAAATCCGCTGCCGGACTACCCGCGGCCGGAGGGGAATGGCCGCACGTGGTATCAGGTCTTTGTCTATTCCTTCTGCGACAGCAACGGCGACGGCGTCGGGGACTTAAACGGCGTCACCAGCCAACTGGAATACATCAAGAATTTGGGGTTTGACGGTATCTGGCTCAGCCCCATCCACCCGGCCGCGACCTACCACAAATATGATGTGATCGATTACTACGGCATCGACCCGCAGTACGGGACAATGGCGGACTTCGACGCGCTCATCGCCGCCTGCGACAAGCTGGGGCTGAAAGTGCTTATGGACTTGGTGCTCAACCACAGTTCCGATCAGAACCCCTGGTTTAGCGCGCATCCGGAATACTACAACATCCAGGATCAGCCCGGAAACGGCAACTGGAAACAGCTGCCCAACGGGAAATGGTACGAGTGCCAGTTCTGGGAGCACATGCCTGATTTTAACCTGGAGAACCCGGATCTGCGGCTCCAATTGGCGGATGTCGCGAAATTCTGGCTGGACAAGGGAGTTGCCGGGTTCCGGCTGGATGCCGTGAAGGACTATGAGGGCGGCAATGTCAGCAAAGATGTGGAGATTCTCAAGTGGTTTAGCGGTGTGGTATACGGGATCAAACCCGACGCATATCTCGTGGGCGAGGCCTGGGATACCACAAATGCCCTCTACGACTATTACCGGGGTGGGATCGACAGCTTCTTCGCCTTTTCCTTCGCGGGGCCGACGGGAACGATCGCGCAGACCCTTCTGAATTCCGACGGTTCGGCGACAGACTATCTCAGTAAAGTTATTGACGCGGCGGCGCGGATCCGGGCGGTCAATCCGAACGCCACGGCGGCAAACTTCTTCACAAACCACGATATGGCCCGGGCAGCGGGCTTTTTGCGCCGGGATCCGAATCTCATCAAAACCGCCTGGGGCATGAATCTCACGCAGCCCGGGGACGCCTTCGTCTACTACGGCGAGGAGCTGGGCATGTCCGGCTCCGGTAAGGATGAGAATAAGCGCGCGCCCATGTTCTGGACAGACGACCCCGCCGCCGAGGGTATGACGCTTGGGCCGCCCGGTATGGAGCCGCAGGAGAACAGTTTCCCGCCGGCAGCCGTCCAGGCCGGGGACGGGAGCTCCATTCTCAGCTATGTGCGCCAGGCCGTGCGCCTGCGGGCCGCGTACCCGGCCATCGCACGGGGGAGTATCGCGCTCCTGACGCTGGACTGCGGCAATCCAAAAGTCGCAGCGGTCGCCCGAGATTACGAAGGCACACAGCTCATCCTCGTGTACAACCTCTCCGCCGACGCCGCCACCGCGCAGCTTCCCGGCAGCCTCACGGATTACCTCTCCGCTACCGGAGCCGCGCCCGCGCTGGAGGGCGGGACATTGCAGCTCCCCGGTTATACCATCGCGATTTTACGCGCCGCCGGTTAAATTCTGTACAGACTCTTTTTATTTTTTAAGGGGAAAAAGAAAAAATTGCGAGATATCTACAGTTAATTCCATTGTTATGTCAACTAAAAAATGTAAAAATGCATTGACTTATCCAATTCAGTAGTATATAGTTTTATGGGATTGGAAATTACAGACGCAATATATATATATATATATATAAGACAGGCGAAGGAGAGTACTCTATATGAAAACGTGTTTTGCCAAAAAATTCGCGGCGATTTTCCTGGTTCTTTCAATGCTCGTTGGCTTTAATGGGTTTGTGGGGATCGGCGCCCGGGCCGCGGAAGATACGTCAGAAGCCCCTGCCACCGCGGTCACCCAGCCCGTCGCCGAATCCAGCGCGATGAATCCGGCGTATATCAGCTGGCTGAACGGCAACGATCCCGGCGGGTATGTCCCGGAGCCGTACGTGTATACGCAGACGCCGAACCAACGGCTGCGCGCGGCCAATTTTGGCGATCCTTCTTATGACCCGCGCACAGACAATAATTTCGCCGTGACGCCTGTGAAAAACCAAGGCGCACTCGGCGTTTGTTGGGCGTTTGCCAGTACCGCGGCCTTGGAATCCTATATCAAACTTACCAGCGGCGGGGCAACGGTGACCGACTGGTCTGAGCAGCATATGCGCTATGCGCTGAGTAGTGACAACGGCAATACGCTTGGGTTCAGCCGCACGAATGGCGGCGGCGGAAATTTCTCGATGGCGTCCGCTTATTACATGCGCAACAGTATCAGCGGCCCCGTGTCTGAAACTG
>WQUU01000205.1 GCA_009781925.1 Bacillota bacterium
GGCGCCGAGCCCGCCGTGCTCAGCTTTGACAAGCACCCGGATACTTTGGTCAGACGGGAACCCATACCGCTGATCAACTCCGCCGCGGAGCGGGTGGATCTCATTGAGCGGCTGTTTGGCATCCGGCAGGTGCTGTTCATCCATTTCAGCGAGGAGACGATGCGCACCCCTTGGCGGGAGTTTTTGGACTTGACGGTCAGCGAACTCTGCGCCTGCCATCTGGTGGTGGGGCACGACTTCCGCTTCGGCTACTTGGGGGAGGGCACGGCGGAGCTGCTCCGCGCGTACTGCCGGGAAAATGGCCTGGGCTGCGACGTGATCGACAAGGTATATTGCGATGGCGTCCCGGTCAGTTCTACGCTGATCCGGACGTTCCTCCGGAACGGGGACATGGAGCGGGCAAATCGCTTTTTGGGCCACCCCTACATACTTTTGGATACGGTACAGTATGGTTATCGCCTGGGCCGCAGGATCGGCGCGCCGACCATCAACATGCGCTTCCCGGAGGGGGTGCTTGTGCCGTCCCACGGGGTCTATGCCACGCAGGTACAGCTCCCGGACAGTCTCAGGCGCGCCGTGACGAACATAGGCGTACGTCCCACCGTCGGAGGGGGAGACGGTGTCACCGCGGAGAGTTTTATTTTGGACTATGACGGGGAGCTCTACGGCAAGCGGGCGCGGGTGGATTTTTACCGCTTCCTGCGCCCGGAGCGGAAATTTGAGAGCCTCGCTGCGCTGAAGGAGCAGATTGCTCTGGATGCGGCTGCGACACAGGCGTATTTTGGGGCTTGACAAGTTTTTAGGAAAATGCTATGATGTCAACGCGCCAAAAAGGCGCGATTCGCGCGAGTGGTGGAATTGGCAGACTCGCTAGATTCAGGTTCTAGTGTGCAATACGCACGTGGGGGTTCAAGTCCCCCCTCGCGCACCAACAATATTAGCGGATATGACCAAGAGATTGGTTGTATCCGCTAAAATCTTGCTCATAATGTGATGTGATTCGGATTGCAAAACTTCATACGCTTTCGACTTTGATCCGTGAGGTAAGGACAATATTGATGACGGCGATTCCGGCGGCCGCCAAAAAAACCGGCTGATACGTGCCGGTGGCCGCCCACAGCAGCCCGCCCAGGGTCGGAATCGACATGGACGCGACATGGTCGATGCTGGTGCCGGCGGAGAGGGTGGGCGTGATGTCACTCTCCAAGACGGCAATTTTGCGCATGTATGTGGAGCGCGCCATCTCGACCACACTCATGGATGAGTCGATGACATAGCACGCGGCGATCACAATCACCGTCACCGCCGCGCTGAACAGGCTGCCGGAGAGTCCGTAGCCCAGGCAGATGAACAAAAGCAGCACGGCCTCCGCTGTCAGCACCTTCTGTTCGCCGATTTTGTCGATCGACCTGCCGACAAGGGTTCGCGTCCCCACCTGCACCACGTTGATTACGATGCCGAGCGCCGCGAAAGTGGGCGCGCTGAGCCCGAATACCGTGATCAGTACCCAGGGCGCAAAGGTGAGGAAGATCTGCTTGCGCGCGCCGTTAGTCAGGCACAAGACATAATACAGCATGTATTTTTTACGAAACAGGAAGCGCGGTCTTCTGCTCCCGCGCTCAGGCTTGTCCGCCTTCATAAACCACATGGCGATCATCGCGCAGAGATAAAACACTCCGGAACAGACGAACAGCGGCCGATAATCCAGGTGAAACAACCGCATCCCAACCCACACGATGGCGTTGCCGATGATCGACGCCACCAGCCCATAGGCGCTGTACCGCGCCAATCGCATGCCAAAATGTTCCCGCGCCGAGAGCGACATGCCGATTTTCGGCGTCAGCGGCATGTACACATGCTGGCCCAGCGAAAAAATAAACAGCCAGACGATCATGACGCTGTATGCCGGCGCCAACCAGACGAGGCCGAGGACGCCGACGGCCTGGAGCAAAATCGTCAGCCTGGACAGGCGGATGTCGCCCAAAAACGACAGGAGTCCGACCACGAACATCACGATGAGGCCCGCGCCCTCGCGCGGGATCTCCAAAAAACCGCGCTGCTGCTCGCTGATGTGATAAAAATCGTTTAGATAGTTTGGAAAAATGGAGTTGTATATCCCGCTTGCCAGGCCCAAAAACAGCGCTACCAGCAAAAAAAGCGAGAATTCTCTGTCATTGGCGCCCCGGTTCTTGGGCGCGCGGGCGAGCTTGGAAATACACATACACATGGATCCGTCCTAAAATTAGCTTTACCAGAAAAACGGCCTGCCCAGTATAGCACAAAACCGCGCGTTTGTCACCACGCGGGACAGCCGCAGGCTTCAATTTCTTGACATTCCAAATGGACGGGCGTATACTGTTGAAGTCTTATAAACCCAATGCGTAAAGAGGGATATTTTTGCTGTCGTTTCAAAAGCTGCGTTTGCGTGACATTCCTGTGATTCAGCCATTCTTCGCTTTTTCTCTGAGCCGGGCCTGTGATAACACCGTCGGCGGCACTTTTATGTGGCGCGATTACTTTGACACCGAGTACGCCGTTTTTCATGACACCCTAATTTTTAAAGTCAAATACATCGGCGGTCAGACCGCGTTTTCCCTGCCGCTGGGGCCTGACGTGAGCGGCAGTTTGCCGGAAATCGAACAGTATTGCCACAGCATCGGGGTTCCGATCATCTTTTGTACAGCCACAGAGGAGGACATCGAAGTCTACAGCCGCGTTTTTCCGGCAATCCGGCTCAATTACAACGCGGATTGGAGCGATTATCTCTACAGCGCGGAAGACCTGATCTCTCTAACCGGGCGCAAATACAGCGGCCAGCGCAATCACATCAACCACTTTAAGCGGGAATTTCCCAATTACCGCTTCGAGCCTATCGTCCCGGACAACCTTTTGGAGGTCATCCGTTTCTTCCGCGCGCGAACCGAGGCCGTAGACAAGGGGACGGCAATATTCCATGAGGAGCAGGACAAGACGCTCGAGCTCCTGACCCACTACGGGCAATACCGGATGCTCGGCGGGCTCCTGCGCGTCGGGGAAAAGGTGGCCGCTTTTGCCGTGGGCGAAAAAGTGCGGGATACGCTGTTTGTCCATGTGGAAAAGGCGGATAACGCCTACAAGGGCGCTTATCAGATGATCGCGAACGAGTTCCCAAAATATTTCGCGTCAAAGGACATCCTCTACATCAACAGGGAAGAGGATGTCGGCGATCCCGGCCTCCGCGAGGCCAAGGAGGCCTATCACCCGGTGGCGATTATAAAAAAGTATACAGTGGCCGTGGAACCGTAGGGGCAGCCCTGTATGACCGTCCGCAGACAACCCCCGGCGCTGCGCGCCGCCCCTTCTTTATGAAAGGGGGCTTTTTCATGCCTGTTGTGAATTATTTTTCAAATATTGAAATTAATTTCATTTTCCCCTTGACATCGCACGAAAAGGTGCTATAATCCAAATGGTTACAGCTCTATTTTTCATGCAATTTCACACAAAATTGGTTTACATCATGGTGGTGGAGGCAATCGATTATACGCAGATCAAAGAGCTCGACCTGATGGTGCGCGTCGCCGCCATGTACTACGAACAGGATCTGACGCAGGAGGTCATCGCCAGCATTTTGAGCCTGTCCAAGTCGAAAATCTCCCGCCTGGTCAAGCAGGCCCACGACCTGGGGCTGGTGCGCATCTCCGTCCTGAACCCGCTCCGGGGTATTGAGACGATGGAGTGGGAACTCTGCGAGCGCCTGGGGCTCAAAGCGGTCAAAATCGCGCCCTGTGACAGCCGGGAGGAGATTCTGCCCAGAATTGCTCAAAAGGCCAGCGATCACTTTATCGACATTTTGCAACCGCATGACATTGTCGGCGTGTCCTGGGGCACGACGATGTACCGGTTGGCGTTGTGTACGCCGGAACTGCGTATGCCGACGGTAC
>WQUU01000206.1 GCA_009781925.1 Bacillota bacterium
GACGCGGGGGATCGGATTTTCGGGACGAAATAAAGGTGGGATACGCATTGTAGGGAACGGATTTATCCGTTCCCTACAGGTCGTGCAGCATCCCCAGAAGCGTCTCCCTCTCATTCAGCTCCGGCCTCTCAATCACGCGCTCCAGCAAAAAGCCCAAGGCGTCGCCGAGGGCTTTTCCCTTGTAGCCCAGCGCCAACAAGTCGCCGCCTTTGACGGCGAGGCAATCCAGAGACCAGCACTCCCCGCTGTCGAGCACGGCGCTCAACGCTGCCCGGCGCTGGCCGGCGGCGCAGCGCACGGCGTCTGTGCCGTACGCCGACAGAAGCCGCTTCAGGTTCGCGCCGTCCTCCGGCAGACCGGAGAGAGCCAGCGCGACACCGGTGTCCGCGGTTCGGACGGTGTAGGTGTCCAGCCGCAGAGCCGCGAGAAATGCGGCGGTGTCCGAGATGAGCCCGCCGCGTTCCAAGGCCTCGCAGAGCCCCGCCCAGCGCAAAAGCCGGTCATTTGGCAGATGCCTCAACTGCTTTGCGTCCGGCGTGCCGGGTGCGGATGTGAAGTGCGCCATCAATCCGTACGAGAAGGGCTCGGCGGCCACCGTCGGGTTGGGGGAGAGCAGCACCTTCTCCAATTCGCCGCAGATCCGCTCCGGGGCCAGAAACGCGGCCAAATGCGCCTTGCGTTTTATCGCCGCCGCCGTCTTCGCCTCAACCGTAAAACCGAGCTGCGCGGAAAAGCGCAGCGCCCGGAACATGCGCAGCGCGTCCTCCTCAAAGCGCGCCTCCGGCTCACCCACGCAGCGGATGAGCCGCGCCTTGAGGTCAGTCTGCCCGCCGAAGGGGTCAATGAGCTCCCCCGCGCGGGAGAGGGCCATGGCGTTGATGGTAAAGTCCCGGCGGCTCAGGTCGGCCGTGAGGTCGGAGATAAAGCGCACGCTGTCCGGCCTGCGGTGGTCGGCATAACCGCCCTCGGCGCGGAAGGTGGTGACCTCCACGTGTTTTCCGCCTGTGACCACGGTGACGGTGCCGTGTTTGAGGCCCGTGGGTTTGGAACCCGGAAAAATGGATAGGATTTGCTCGGGGGGTGCGGAGGTAGCGGTGTCCCAGTCACGGGGCCGCCGGCCCAGCAGATTGTCCCGGACGCAGCCGCCCACGAAATAGGCGGCAAATCCGGCGTCTTCCAGGGTCTTGAGTATTTTTAATGCATAATCCGGGGGAGAAATCACTGACATGGCAAAACCTCGAAACATAGGATGATTGTAAGGGGCGATGCCCACATCGGCCCGTGTCATGCCGTTCTATGGCGATTGCGGGGCGATGTGGGCATCACCCCCTACTTTACAGATGGACGTATCTGTATTATAATACGAACGCTGTATTAAAACAACAAATAATGGGGCTTTCTTATGACGGCTTTTTCAGAATACCTTCTCCCCGGCAAGCGGGGCCACCTCATCGGCGTCGGCGGCGTGTCCATGTCGCCTCTGGCGGAGGTGCTCCTGGGTGTGGGGCTCACGATCACGGGTTCGGATATGAACGAGAGCGAAAACACGCGGCGGTTGGAGAACCTGGGCATTCCCGTGGCCATCGGGCACAGGGCGGAGAATCTCTGCGGCGAGATCGATTTCGTTGTGCGCTCTGCGGCGGTGCGGGATCAGAATCCGGAGATTCAGGCGGCGCGTGAACACGGCATCCCTGTATTCGAGCGCAGCCAAGCCTGGGGCGCGCTGATGAAGGACTACGAAAACGCCCTGTGCATCGCGGGCACCCACGGCAAGACCACCACCACCTCCATGTCCACCCACATCCTCATGGCGGCGGAACGCGACCCCACCGTCATGATCGGCGGTACGCTCCCGCTGCTCAAGGCGGGGCACCGTGTGGGCATGGGGGACACCATCATCATGGAGTCCTGCGAATATTATGACTCCTTCCTCAGCTTTTGCCCCACCATTGCCGCCATCCTGAACATCGAGGCCGACCACTTGGACTATTTCAAAGACCTCGAAGACGTGAAAAAATCCTTCCGGAACTTTGCCGCCCTGGTGCCGGAGCATGGCCATATCATCGCGAACCTCGACGACGCGAACACAATGGACGCGCTGGCGCCTCTGGGCCGCGAGCTCATGACCTTCGGCCTCACGGCCAAGGCCGACGTGTACGCCGAAAACATCGTCAGCCACGGCGCGCAGACGGATTTCGATATCTATTACAGAGGCGCTTTTTTCACCCATGTGAATCTCCGGGTACCGGGGATTCACAATGTAAAGAACGCCTTGGCGGCGACGGCGGCGGCGATTTGCCTAAAAATCACACCCACCGCCGTGCGCTACGGCCTGGCGGGTTTCACCGGAGCCGGGCGCAGATTTGAGTTCAAGGGCAAATATAACGGCGCGGACGTCTATGACGACTACGCGCACCACCCGGGTGAGATCAAGGCCCTGCTGGACGCAGTGGAGCCGCTGGGCTATAAGCGCCTTGTCATGGTCTTTCAGCCCCACACCTACAGCCGCACGGCGGCGCTTTTTGGCGATTTCGTCACGCAGCTGCGGCGGCCTGATCTGACCTTTTTGGCGGAGATCTACGCCGCCCGGGAGCAGAACACCATCGGCATCTCCTCCGCCGACCTGTCCAGACAGATCCCGAACTCCCTCTATTTTTCAGATTTTGACGAGCTGGAAAAGGGCCTGCGCTGGACTGCCGCGCCGGGGGACATCATCCTCACCGTGGGGGCGGGGGATATCTATAAGATCGGCGAGCGGCTGCTGAAGAAATGAGATAGGTATCATAAAAGGGAGGGTGGGCGCGATAGGGACTTCACAAAAATTGAAACGGTGAGGGGCAAGCTCAAATCCCTGCACCCGCTCACGCTACCTGGGAGGAGGCGTATGAGGGTTTTTGTGCTGATGGAAAGACAAAATAATGGTTGATATTTTGCTATAATTATGGTATAAATAATATACAATATGTTTGGAGGTGTAAAGATGCCGCAGATTAGGCCAATCAGCGAACTCAGGAACACAAACGAAATATCCGAATTATGCCATAGCAATGCGGAGCCCCTGTTCATCACGAAAAACGGGTATGGAGATCTGGTTGTCATGAGCATGGAACACTATGAGCAAAATCTGGCTATGATGGAGCTCTATAAAAAGTTGGGAGAGGCCGAGGCCAATCTCGCCGGGGGCGGGGAGTTATTGGACGGCGCGGATGTCTTCACTGAGCTGAGAAAAAAATATGCCCAGTAACCTGATACTAAAATTTACACCGGAGTCAAAGGCGGATTTGTTTGAAATTTTTGAATATGTCACCAAGAATTTAGACGCGCCTGCCGCAGCCGGGGCGCTCATTGAAAAAATCGAATCCGCATGTAACCGCCTGACTGTTTTCCCTTTTTCAGGCGTGATCCCGAGAGACGCCACCCTGGCGAAAAAAGGCTACCGTATGCTGGTTGTCGGTAACTTTCTTGTGTTCTACACGGCGGATGAACAGGCCGTCAAAATCATGCGTGTCGTATATGGGCGGAGAAATTATCAAAGCCTGCTGTAAGCCGCTAAATTTATGTTTATGCGATCAGGTTCTTCCCCATTCTTCCCCTTATTTCCTCAAATTCAGACTTGTATCTCTCTCTTCCGCGTGGTATCATAACCCTTGTGCGTACCAGCAACCCAAGGAGATGCCACCATGCAACTGCACCCAGACGTCGCTGCCTTAACTGAGCGTGTCCGCCAGATTCGCCGTGACCTGCACCGCATTCCCGAGCTCAGCTTTGAAGAAGTCAAGACCCAGCAATACATTTTGGACTTTTTGGCGCCCCTCAAGCCGGACGTTCTCACAAAAATCGCCGGAACCGGCGTCAAGGCCGTGTTCCTCGCCAAAGACGCTTCCGAGACCGTGGCCTTTCGCGCGGACATCGACGCCCTGAGCATCCAGGAGCAGAACGACACGGACTACGCCTCGGAGACGCCGGAGCGGATGCACGCCTGCGGACATGACGGCCACGTCAGTATGCAGCTGCTCACGGCGGAACTGGTGGGAAAAAACCGGGCCGCGCTGAAGCGCAACGTCGTATTCCTCTTTCAACCCGCGGAGGAAGGCGGCGGCGGAGCCCGGCGTATGATCGCGGCCGGCGCGCTGGAGAACCCAAAAGTGGATCGCATCTACGGCGCCCATGTCTGGCCCAGCCTGCCGGCGGGGAAGATCGGCGTGCGCTGGGGGCCCATGATGGCCCTGACTCAGGAATTTGACATCACCGTAAAAGGGGTCAGCGCCCACGCGGCCAGTCCGCAGATGGGCATTGACGCCGTAGTCGTGGCGGCGGAGCTCATCAGCATGCTCCAGACGGCCATCACCCGGAGCTTAGACCCCCACAACGACGCGCTTTTGACCATCGGCCGCATCGACGGCGGCGTGGCGCGCAACATCATCGCGGAGAAGGTCGTCCTCAACGCCACCCTCCGGGTTCTGGATGACGAGGCTTTTACTGAGCTTTCAGATCGCATCCGCGCCATGCTGAAGGGGATCTCCATGGCCACGGGCGCGAAACTGACCCTCAAGGAGCTCATGCGCTACCCCCGCGTGGAGAATCCCCGCCCCATGGTGGAGGATTTTTACAGGTATCTGGACGACATGGAGGACACGGTGCTGGTGGAGCCCGTCATGGCGGCGGAGGACTTCGCCTGCTACCAGGAACAGATTCCGGGCCTCTTCTTCTTTCTGGGCATCGGCGAGGAGGTCAAGACCCCCCCGCTGCACAGCGGAAATTTCGATTTTGACGAGGAAAATTTGCTGACAGGCGTGGAGATTTTTAGACGCTTGGCGTTGAAATAGAGGGGCGGGGCGGATATAGAATCCGCCCCTGCGTTTATTTGTCTTTGGAGGTTCATCTATGCGCGCTGTGATCATTTCCGGCGGTTCCGTTACGGATTATGGCTATATCAAAATGTTCCTCCGGCCCGGCGACCTCATTGTCTGCGCGGATCGGGGCTATGACCACGCCCGCGCGCTGGGACTCGTTCCGGACGCCGTCGTGGGCGATCTCGACTCCGTCTCCGCAATTCCGGAGGGGGAGGGCATGGAAGTTGTGCGCTATCCGCCGGAGAAGGACTATACCGACACGGAGCTGGCCTATGAGTGGGCCCGCGCGCGCGGCGCGGACGAGTTTTTATTACTGGCCGCGACAGGCACGCGCCTGGATCACGGTCTCGCCAACATCCTCTTACTGAAACGCATGCTGGACAGGGGAGAGCGGGGGGAGCTCGCGGACGAACACAATAGCGTGTGGCTGTTGTCGGGCGGTGATTCCCCGGACGGCGGCGTCCCGGACAGAGGTACGCTCACCGTCAGCGGATCGGTTGGCAGCCTGCTTTCCGTTGTGCCGCTCTCCAATTGTTCCGGCGTCACGCTCCGGGGTTTTCAGTACCCGCTGAACAGTGCGGAGCTGAAACTCGGCGTCGCCCGGGGGGTCAGCAATGTGATAACGGAAAATCCGGCGGAGATCCGCGTCAAACATGGCCTTATATTGGTGATTGCGGCGCGGGACTAATCATGCTATGATGTGTGTATCACACACGGAGGAAATCCATCGATGCGCATCGGCCTTGACGTCGGCTCCACCACGCTCAAATGCGTCGTGCTGGACGAAGGCGGCAATATCCTACATAAGACATACGAGCGCCACCTCTCCCAAATCGCCGAAAAGACGGCGCGGATGCTGGGAGAGATTCAACTGCGTTTTCCGGAGACAGCGGCATGTCCAATCTGCATTTCCGGCTCCGCCGGTATGGGTCTGGCCGAGAGTTTGAGCATCCCCTTCACCCAGGAGGTCTTCGCCACCCGAGTGGCGGTGCGGAAGCTCTGCCTCGATACGGACACCGTAATCGAGCTTGGGGGGGAAGACGCGAAGATTCTCTTTCTCGGCCGAGCCGCGGAGGTGCGCATGAACGGCTCCTGCGCCGGCGGCACCGGCGCCTTCATTGATCAGATGGCGACCCTGCTGAACGTCACGCCCGAGACGCTGAACGTCCTGGCCTCCCGGCGGGAAAAGCTTTACAGCATCGCCTCGCGCTGCGGCGTGTTCGCAAAGAGCGACATCCAGGCGCTTTTAAATCAGGGCGCGACCAAAGAGGACATCGCGGCCTCGATTTTTTACGCCGTGGTGAACCAGACCGTCGCAGGTCTGGCCCAGGGCCGGGAGATCGGCGGCAAACTGCTCTACCTCGGCGGGCCCCTGACTTTTTTACCGGAACTGCGCGCCGCCTTCGGCGACGTGCTCAAGACAAGCGGCGTGTTACCCGAAAATTCCCTCTACTTCGTGGCCTACGGCGCGGCCCTGACGCCGGATCTGAAAGCGCTGCCCATTTTGGAGACGGCGGAGAAAATCAAACGCTATACCGCCGGGGACGGCTTTCTGCGCTGTGCCCCGCTGTTTCGCGATGAGGCGGAATACGAGGAATTTACCGCCCGCCACAGCGCCGGCGCCGCCCCCGCCTGTCAACTGCCAACCGCTGCCTGTCAACCGTCAACCGTCTGGCTCGGCGTTGACGCCGGTTCCACAACGGCAAAGTGCGTGGCGGTCAACGAGGGCGGAGGCATCGTGTTCTCCCGCTATATCTCCAACGCGGGCAATCCCGTGCCGGTGGTGAGGCGCTTTTTGGAAGAATTTTATGCGGACTTTCCGGACGCAAAAATTTCCGGGGCGGCGAGTACGGGCTACGGCGAGGAGATCATCAAGAACGCCTTCAAGCTCGACCTCGGCGTGGTGGAGACCATCGCCCACTTTACCGCGGCCCGCGCCTTTGACCCGGACGTGGACTTCATCCTGGACATCGGCGGCCAGGACATCAAATGTTTCAAGATCCGTAACGGAGCCATCGACAACATTTTCCTGAACGAGGCCTGCTCCTCGGGCTGCGGTTCGTTTTTGCAGTCCTTCGCCGGGGCGTTGGGTTATTCGCCGGAAGAATTTTCACGGCTCGGGCTCTTCTCACCGGCGCCCGTAGACCTCGGCAGCCGCTGCACGGTGTTCATGAACTCCTCTGTCAAGCAGGCGCAGAAGGACGGGGAAAATATTGAGGCCATCAGCGTGGGCCTCTCGATCAGCGTGGTAAAAAACGCGCTGTATAAGGTCATCCGCGCGGCCAGGCCCGAGCAGCTGGGCGAGCACATCGTGGTGCAGGGCGGCACGTTTTTGAACGACGCCGTGCTCCGCTCCTTTGAGCAGGAGACGGGCCGCGAAGTCACCCGCCCCGCCGTCGCGGGCCTCATGGGGGCCTTGGGCGCGGCGCTCTACGCCAAGGAGCATTTTCATAGTGCGAACAGTTCCGCCATCATTGACCGGGAAGGTCTGGAAAATTTCCGCCACGAAGTCAGAAGCGTCACCTGCAAGGCCTGCGGCAACCGCTGCGCCCTGACGGTGAACACCTTCGACGGCGGCAGAAAATTCATCGCCGGGAACAGGTGTGAGCGCCCTGTCACCGGCAGAGCCCCGGGGCGGCGCCTGAACATCTACGACTGCAAGCGTGAACTTCTCAAAGCTTACGGCGAGACGGAGGGAGAACGCGGCACAATCGGCTTGCCCATGGTTCTGAACATGTTCGAGATGCTGCCCTTCTGGCATACGTTTTTCACGGCGCTCAATTTCGGCGTCCTGACCTCCGGCGAATCCGACCGGAAACTCTATTTCGAGGGCCAGCACACCATCCCCTCGGACACCGTCTGTTATCCGGCGAAGCTCGTGCACGGCCACATGGAGCGGCTGCTCACAAAGTTCGCCCAGCGCCGTATGGAACGGGCTATGAAAAGCAACGCCGACGCCGTTTTCTACCCCTGCCTGAGCTACAACTTTGACGAGGGCCGGGGTGACAACCACTTCAACTGTCCGGTCGTGGCCTATTACCCCGAAGTCATCGCCGCCAATCTGCACTTTGCCGGCGAGCCGCAATTCATCTACGACTACGTCGGCATCCACCGCCGGGAGGATTTTCCCGGGAAAATGCAAAAAATCCTGAGCAAATATTTTCCGAAAATTCCGCTGAAGGAAATCAAGAGGGCCTCCGACGCCGCCTATGCGGAATACGAAGCTCACATGGAGCGGATTCGGGCAAAAGGCCGGGAACTCCTGGAATCGGCCCGAGAGCGGCAAATGCCGGTCATTCTATTGGCGGGACGGCCTTACCACCTCGACCGGGAGGTCTGCCACGACATCGACAGCCTCATCTGCGACCTCGGCGCGGCGGTGCTCTGCGAGGACTCCATGTGCGGCTACGCGGAGAAGTTCGAAACGACGGTGCTCAACCAGTGGACCTACCACGCCCGGATGTACTCCGCGGCGAAATACGTCGCCCAGAGCGGCGACTTGGACATGAATCTCGTGCAGCTCGTGTCCTTCGGCTGCGGGGTGGACGCCGTCACCACCGACGAGGTGCGCGCGATTTTGGAGGGCGGCGACCGCATCTACACGCAGATCAAGATCGATGAGCTCACAAATTTAGGGGCGGTAAAAATTCGGCTGCGGAGCCTGTTCGCGGCGGTTGAGCGGAAGAAAAGGAGAGCGGTATGAAGAAGGGGATTGGGGCTGCGGTCTTGGCGATACTTTTACTTGCACTTGCGTTTGTGATCTTTCAAAGACTTAGCGGTCAACACGGCGCCGATACCTCCGTTGCGGCGGGCTCGCCCACGGCGGGAGAGTCCGCGCCGTCGTCATCCTCACCCTCGCCTGCGTCGGCGCCCGACGCATACAGGGCGGTACTGCAGGGCAGCGCGGCGTTTTACAGCACGGAGCTAAAGAAAAGTTTGAATATTAGTCAGTTGATTCAAGTTGTCACGACCGACAGCAGCATTTCCATATCAGCACCAAAATTTGTTGTTCTTGATCTGGATAGCGATGGCACACCGGAGGTCGTCCTCTGGATCAATATAGGCGCCGCCGACAGCGATAACTGTTTTGGATTTGAAATTCTAAAGGCGCAGGACGGCATTGTATATGGCTATACATTGACATATCGGGGGTTTGAGTCGCCAAAGACCGATGGAACATTCTCTTACTCCGACAGCGCGTTTGACAATGGCTTCGGCACAATTTCATTTAGCCAAGATACTTATTCAGTCATTCCAATCAGTTATTGTGAGTCAAACACCGATGCGGCGGGCAATCAGATTGAATTATATTATGTAAACCAAAAAAGCGCCACGGAAGATGACCTCACTGCGGCGTATAATCAGCAGAACGCCAAGCCTGACGTCACTTGGGTGAGCTTTACACCGGAGAACATAGAGGCGATGCTTTCCGGCGAAGCTCAGGCCGCAGCCGGCTACACCGCGACATATTTGGTGGAGCCGTCGCTGGACTATACGAGCGTTCCTTTTGACCAAGGCTCATTTTTCTCAACAGGATTTGCCGTTGTCGTCGTTGGACGAAACGGCAGTGATACGGAATATGGTTACCTCGACCAGAATGGAAAACTGCCCGGCGGGGCCACGTACTCTTCTGCGTGGCCGTTTGACGCGGGCACCGGGTTAGCTTTGGTACAAAAAGATGACGGAACTTACGCTTTTATCAATACATCCGGGGTGGAAATGATTACTTCGCTGAACGGCGCGCCGTTTTCGGACGGGAAGTACGTTCCCTCCAGTTTTAGTCACGGATGGGCCGTGATCTCTGACGCGTCAGGCGGGGCGGGGAATTATTCCGACGCCGTGATTGATTCCCTTGGACAGGTGGCCATTCCGTTTGACTACACAAATCATTATCGGTACCTAATCTCGGGGGATGTCATCTTCCGCGAAAAAGATTCTTACCCGAACCAGGCGCCGGACGCCATTTTGGATATTTCGGGCAAACTGCTGTTTAAGACTTCCGACTATGTGGGAGGCTTTGAAAACGACGTGGGGTTTTATTGGACTTCCGCTTCCCCGCAGGCCGGATTGATCGACACGGGAGGCAACAAGCTCACCGGAACGATTTATACATATCCGAGCGCGTTTCACGACGGCATCGCCCCCGTGGAGCGGGTCAGTGACGGGAAAACCGGATACATCGACACAAAGGGCAACTTCATTTTTGTTGACACCAGCGGGTTTATGTCCGTTGGGCCGCCGACCGGCGCGAACACGTTCAATTCTGAGGGCGTGCTCGTGGTCGGCCCTTCGCTTTACAGCGCGACGACCGGCGCGCTGTAAAGCGAAGACGGATATGGACTGGATCGGACAATTTTCTAATGGCGTCGCCGCATGCGAGAAGAACGGCGCGTACGGTTTTATTGACACGAGCGGTAATGTGGTTATCACCCCGGATTATGAAATGGACATCTTTCATTACAATGAGGGCCTGGTGATCATGGTATATGGCTCGGCATACGGCGAGAAGATGGGCGTTTTGCAGATTACAAAATCATAGTGTTTTTTAAGAGGCTCCCATGAAAAAACAAAAACGTACTTACCCCGAATTCACAAAAGAGATGAAGCGGGACTACACCGTCCTCATCCCCAATATGTGCTCCATCCACTTTGAGATGCTGAAAAATGTCTTCGTGAACCACGGCTACAGGGTGGAGCTCTTGACGAGCACGGGCCGCGCCATTGTGGACGAGGGCCTCAAATACGTGCACAACGACACCTGTTATCCCGCGCTGCTGTGCATCGGCCAGCTCATGGACGCCCTGCACAGCGGGCGCTACGATCTCAATAGAACCGCCCTCATCATGTCCCAGACGGGGGGCGGCTGCCGGGCCTCCAACTACATACACCTCCTGCGCAAGGCTTTACAGGCGGACGGACTGGGGCACATTCCGGTGATCTCCCTCTCCGCCCAGGGGCTGGAGAAACACTCCGGATTTAAGCTCACTTTGCCCATGCTGCGCCAGGCCCTGGCGGCACTGACCTACGGCGACGCGCTGATGCTGCTGAGCAACCAGTGCAGGCCATATGAGGTCACAGCGGGGGAGACAGACGCGCTGGTACAGGACTGGATCACCCGCTTTCAAGCGCTTTTCTTGCATGGGAAGGCCTATCAGAGGCGGGCCATGTCCGGTTTCCTCGCGGAGATTGTACAGAGCTTCGCGCGCATTTCCCGCGCGGCGCGGGACACCGTGAAGGTCGGCGTTGTGGGGGAGATCTACGTGAAATATGCGCCCCTGGCAAACAACGAGCTGGAGAAATTTCTGGCCTCCCAAGGTTGCGAGGTGATGGTGCCGGGGCTTTTGGGCTTTCTGCTCTACTGTACAGACAACCCCATCGGCGATATCGACCTCTACGGCGGCGGAAAGCTGAAACGCGTACTCTATACGGTGATGGCCAAATTTCTGCGCGGCTATGAGGGTATGATCATCGACGCCGTGGAGAAAGAGGGCAGTTTTAAGGCCCCATGGCGGCATGAACGGCTCTATCGGGAGGGGCAGCGGGTCATCGGCGCGGGCTGCAAGATGGGAGAGGGCTGGCTCCTCACCGCCGAGATGGTGGAGCTCATCGAGCATGGCTACAGCAACATCGTCTGCACGCAGCCCTTCGGCTGCCTGCCCAACCACATCGTGGGCAAGGGCATGATCCGGAAACTCCGGGGCATGTACGAAAAAGCGAACATCGTCGCCATCGACTATGACCCCGGCGCGACCAGAGTCAACCAGGAGAACCGCATCAAGCTCATGCTGGCGGTGGCGCGGGAAGGGGACGCTGGGAACGTCACAGAAGTTGCGGCGGTGTCGCCGGCCTTAGCGGAGACTATGGCCTGTACGGTATAAAGGAGATAAAAGATGGAAAACGAAATGACTGATAAACAAATGGAAGTTATTCTGAATTTGGTTGCTGATAAATTCGCGGCCTGTAAAACGATTGAGGAAGTTAGGGAAGCAATTGAGCAAGTCAGAGAAATGGCAGCAAAAGACAAAAGAACAAAACAGGACTAATCCTATGCGATTTCAGCAGTATTGTGACGTCCACACCTTTTATGGCGACACCTATGATACCCTCATGCGCGGCGAGGCGCAAAACCTGATCCTTCTGGGCAACCTCATGATCGGCGAAGTGGGCGCGGACAAAACCGGCTGGCGCGACCCCGCGAACTGGTTCATGGCCGCCGTTCTTGACGGCGAATCGCCGGAACTCGTCGCCCTGATGACCCCGCCTCACAACCTGACACTCTATGAGACCGATAATCGGCCCAATGATGACGCGCTGACCTGCCTGGTCGAGGGGATCATCAAATCCGGCGTCGCGCTCCCCGGCGTCATGACGGAGAGCACACTGGCAAACCGTTTCGCGGCGGCGTATACCGCCGCTGTGGGTGGCAGCTTTGCGGTTCGCATGCGCCAGCGTATTTATGAGCTCACGCGGGTGAGCCCGGAGATTCCCGCCATCGGGGAACTGAGATTGGCGCGGGAGAGTGATCTCAGCTTTTTGCCCTACTGGTTCGAGGGCTTTGAGAGCGAGTGCTTCCACACACCGTTTGCGGTTCCGGCGGAGATCGAGCGCTGCCGCCGCGCGATCGGCGCCGGTCGGTTGTACATCTTGGAGGACAGCGGGATATCGGTCTCGATGGCGCAGATTCAAAGGGAGATGCGAACCGCCTGCGGCGTCAGTCTGGTCTACACCCCGCCGTATTTTCGCAATCGAGGCTACGCCAGCGCCTGCGTGGCGGGGGTCAGCCGCGTGGCTCTGGAGCGCGGATTTGCCAAGTGTGTGCTGTATACGGATCTGGACAATCCGACCTCCAACGACATCTATCAGAAGATCGGCTACGCACCGCTTTGCGACTCGCTGGAGATTGAATTTCAGAATATGGAAATCGCGCGGCAGGAAATCGCGTTTTTGTCTTGACATTCCCGCCCCGCCTATGTTAATACTATCTCTTGCTAAAACAAAGCAGGTTCGGTGTGCATCCGGCCTCACCCCGCCGTTTTAACTGACGCTCTGCGAGCCGAGGATATAGCCAAAGGCGTGTATTCGCCGATAGGTTACTTGCCGAGAAAAGAGCCGAAGAAAGCGGAGCAAAAAACCGCCATGCCGATAGCGGCGAATCAATAAACAACGAAACGGACACTTTTCACGGTGTCCGTTTCTTGCTATTTTGGTAAAGGGCGCGGCTGTCACGAATGCTTATTTGTTAACAGCTGCTATAACCCCCTCATCAAAAGGTTTTGCTTTTATTATCAGTATAATTGAAAACACAGGTATTACAACAAACAATGTAATTATTACAGCTATTTGAGAGAACTTACCACCTACGAATTCACCAAAAAGCCCTGCCATTGCAATTGCAGCAATATAATCATAAACTGAATGTATAATCATAGCGCTTAATAGATTCTTTGAATAGATAAAAACAGCAGAAAACACCAATCCTAGTAGCATAGCATTCAATGCGGGAAATATATACCCCGAAATATTGCCGCCATTCGTAAGAAAACCAGAAAGATGAATAAGTCCAAATGAAATGGCTGAGATAAGGGCGGCATTTATTCGGCCTTTTCCTGTCCCGCCAAATCTAATCAAGAATGCTATAATCAAAAGCCCCCTGAACAAAGATTCCTCAAAAAATCCCACTACGGTTTGCTGAAAAATACGCGCCGGGAGTTTAGGTAAAAAGTCTTTATTTATTCCGGCAGATGCTAATAAAGCAATAATATAGAAAATACAAAGAAGAAAAACAGGTAAACATGCAAACATACCTTTTGCGAAACCTTTGGTGGAAAATACAAATTTAAATCCATTACTTTTGATTATGTATCCCAATAGAACAACGGAAAGTACACCAAATACAATTCTTAATGCGCCATCCATCCAGATTCGTGGTATAGGTGCAGATATTGCGTTACCCAAAAGAAGATTCACTAGTGTAAACACAATCCACACGATTAATGCTGAAACGATTCCAAACAAAACTGGTTTTTTCACGGCTAAGTTTTTCATTGACTTTATCTCTCCTCCATATTTTTTACCGGTTGGACGCAGGCCGCCAGCGGCGCACAGTCCCCGGCAGGGCCCCGAGGGAGCGCCCACAGTGGTTATGGCGTAGTCTAACCGTCAGAGTGGATCACACGCTTCAAGGAAGCGGGTGATTCGTCCCCCCGTTCCTGCCCTCGTCCAACAAGCCGATATGCCTTTAACCAGAAAGGTATACCTTTTGCAACTTTACTTGCGAATAGTAGGTCATAAAAAATTGCCGAAATTTTTGATAAAAACGGCTTGCATTTTACTTTAAACTCTGCTAAAATAGTCATAAATTCGGAACTATCAAATTTTATACCATAAGATATGAATGTGTCGACCGATTTTTTGTCTTGACATCCCCGCCCCACCCGTGTTATACTATCTCTTGCTAAAACAAAGCAGGTTCGGTGTGCATCCGGCCTCACCCCGCCGTTTTAACGCGCCGGGTCAATAAAGCGGCTGATTTTTCCCCGTCCGGGCGTGTTGCGCGCCCACGCGCAAAAAGATCGGCGTGTTTTATACCGCGGATGCTCCTATCCGCGTTTTTCATTTTTGGGGACAGTTTGTCCGTGCGATGAACGCTTGGAGGTGTTTTCTAATCGCAAACATGGCTCATCAAATCAACGAGGAAATCCGCGACAGGGAAGTGCGTCTCATTTCCGATACCGGCGAGCAGCTGGGCATCATGTCTGGAGCCGCCGCGCTGGAGATCGCGCTCGGCAAGGATCTTGACCTGGTCAAAATTGCGCCGGGCTCCGTCCCCCCGGTCTGTAAGATCATGGACTACGGCAAATTTCGCTTTGAGCAGTCCAAACGGGAGAAGGAGGCCAAAAAGAACCAGCACATTGTTGAAATCAAGGAGATCCGCATGTCCCCCGTCATCGGGGACAACGATTTCAGCGTGAAGCTGCGCACCGGGCAGAAGTTTCTCCGCGATGGGGATCGCCTGAAGGTCACCATCCGCTTCAGAGGCCGCCAGCTGGCCCACACCGAAATCGGCCTGGAGATTTTGAAGCGCTATGCGGACGCCTGCACGGAGATTGCAGCCCTGGACAAAGAACCGAAGTTCGAGGGCCGCAGCATGGCCATGTTCCTGTCGCCAAAACCCTCACAACCTGCAAAGTAGGGGACGCCCCCTTGGGCGTTCCGCATCTTGTAGGGGACGCAGTCCTCTGCGTCCCGCACCATAGTAAACCCACCACACGGAAGGAGAAAAACCCACATGCCTAAACTCAAAACACACAGTGGGGCCAAAAAGAGATTCAATCTCACCAAGACCGGAAAGGTCAAGCGTTCTCACGCCTTTAAGAGCCACATCCTCACCAAGAAGAACACCAAGCGCAAGAGGGGCCTGCGCCAAGGCACCTACGCGGACGAGACCAACGTCTCCGCCATCAAGCGCATGATTCCGTACAAATAAGGGAGGATTTTTCAAATGGCCAGAATTAAAGGCGCGATGATGACGCGCAAGAGAAGAAATAAAGTTCTGAAGATGGCAAAAGGCTATTGGGGCGCCAAGTCCAAACACTACAAGATGGCGAACCAGGCCGTGATGAAGTCCCTGAGCTACGCCTACGTGGGCCGCAAGCAGAAGAAGCGGGATTTCCGGCAGCTCTGGATCACCCGTATCAGCGCCGGCTGCAAACTAAACGGCATGAATTATTCGACTTTTATGCACGGTTTAAAGCTCTCCGGCATCGAGATGAACCGCAAGATGCTCTCCGAGACCGCCATCCACAACCCGGACGCCTTCACCGCCCTGACCAACAAGGCGAAAGCCGCCCTGGGCGCATAAAGATTGAAACCCCGCCGGATGGCGGGGTAAAGTAAGGAACTAATTCTTACTTGGGAAAACGGCATGGTGTCATCGGCATCATGCCGTTTTCTTATGCCTGGACCCAAACAATTTTGGCTCAGCGCTTGCGCCGGCAAAAGGCAGCTCCAACTTACCGATGCCAAAGTTGTAATGGATGTCAACCTGCTGTACCCGCTTGCCGCTGCTCTTGTCCGGCTCGTGGATGACGATCTTCTCAATCATCTCATTGAGTAGCGTCGGGGTTAACTCTGAGAAGTCAATATTCCGCTTGACCGCCGCGATAAAACGATCTGAATTGATGCGCCGGCTCTCTTGCGCGGATACTTCCTTCTCCAAGGCAATTGCGGTCTCCCGCAGATTCTTTTGCTCCGCTTCATATCCTGCGGATAGCTTTGCGAAGCGTTCGTCCGAGAGCTTGCCAAGCACATTGTCTTCGTAGAGGCGCTGGATGAACAAATCGAGTTCGGCGACCCGGCGCTCCATTGCGGTGAGCTCCCGCTTTTTCTGGGCGGCGAGCTTATTTTGCTCCTGCAAGGTGGATTCCATCGTCAGGCGAATAAACCGATCCTCGTCCTCGAGCACAAGAGACATCACCTGCCGCAAGTCCTCCCGCACCAGATCCTCCAGCACGACGGCCCGGATGTAATGCGCGGTGCATTCCGTGGTCCTACGGCGGTAGCTGGAGCAAAAATAGTTCTCCTGCTCCTTCGACCGTGCCTGTCCCCTGGCGTGATAGAGCTTACCGCCGCAATCGGCGCAGACCAGTAATCCGGAAAACAGTGAAGGTTCATTCACCCGTGTGGTGCTGGGCCTGCGTTTGTTCTCACGCAGCCGCTGGACGGTCTCAAAGACACCTTCTTCAATGATGGCTTCGTGGGTATTTCTAAAAATCAGCCAGTTGTCCGGGTCGTTTTCCAGCCTCTTTCGGTTCTTGTAGGATTTTCGGTATGTCCTGTAGTTCACCGTATGGCCGGCATACTCTAGTTTACCTGTGATATCCCATACACTCTTAGGATTCCAGTAGTAAGGACTTTTCACGGGTATATTGTTAGCCGACCTTCTACCCTTGCTCTGGGCATAGGCGGTTGGAACTAGCACCTTTTCTCGTTCTAGAGCATTGGCAATTTGCTGTGGCCCCATGCCGTCCATCGTCATCTGAAAGATACGGCGCACGACCTCGGCGGCTTCCTCATCAATGATCCAGCGCTTAGGGTTCGCCGGGTCTTTGATGTACCCATACGCCGGGTTGGTCGTGAGGTGCTCTCCGGACTGGGCTTTCGCCTTATTGACTGCGATAATCTTTTTACTGGTGTCCTTTGCGTACCACTCATTGATGATGTTCAGAAACGGGGTAAAATCGCTGTCCTGCTGGTTCGCGCTGTCGATACCGTTGTTGATGGCGATGAAGCGGATGCCCTTCTCTGGGAACAGAACCTCGGTGTAAAATCCAACTTTTAGGTAGTCTCTGCCAAAGCGGGACATGTCCTTAATGATGACCGTTTTCACGAGACCGGCGTCGATGTCCTCCAGCATCTCGTTAAAACCCTTGCGGTCAAAGGTCGTTCCGCTCACGCCGTCGTCCACATAGAACCTGTAGTTCCGAAAGCCATTGTCATCGGCGTATTTGGAGAGGATCTTCTTTTGGTTGGAAATACTGTTGCTATCTCCCTGAAGGTCATCATCGCGTGAGAGGCGGCAATACAGGGCTGTGAGTTCATCAGCGGAACTAATTTGCTTGCTTGGCTGTAACATTATATCCTCCTTCCGGGCAGCCAAGCGGGTTCATGTTCTACCGTCATTATACCATACCTGGCCGAATATTGCAGCTCTTTTTTGCAGTTAAGCGGCAATTTTTCCTTGATTTTTCAATACTTTCATCGCCTCGTTGCGGATCACGCGGGCCATCTTTGCCTGGGCGTCCTCCTTGGCGTCGGGCTGAAAAGAGCGGGTCACAAGGTAGGTCGTGGTACCGATTGTACGCTGCGTCCCGGCTTGAGGCTTTGCGCAAAATGTTTGTGTGCTCATATGCTCCCGTCCCTTTCTATCCGCATTTTTCAAAAAACTCTATCGGCTTTTTCTTCTCGAAGAATTGTTTAACTCCTATTATCCGTGACGTGACCCGGCATGACGGCAACGCCGTGAGAATGCGGCGGCGATACGCGCCACTCGAATTTGCACGGCTGTCGATGATTGCGATAACGCCGGTATCAGACACGGCGCGAATGAGTCGGCCAAAACCCTGCTTGAGTTTAATCAGCATCTCAGGTACAACAACCTTCGCTTTGTACTCGTCCATGCTCGCATACAACGTCCGTTCCCACTCGCTGATGGGGTCGGGCACGGGGAAAGGCAGCCGCACGATAATCAGCATGGACAGAATATCGCCGGGGATGTCGATGCCCTCCCACAGCGCGCCGGAGGAGAACAGCACGCCATTGCCGCTGCGCTTGAACCGTTCGATGGCCGCCGATCCGCCGCGATCTTGGCGAAACATGGGGTACGGCAGCTTCCTCGCGGCAAGCAAGGCGTACACTTTATCCATCACCTTGTACGACGTGAACAGCATCGCCGTGTGGCCGTGGGCGACGCGGATTAGCTTCTCAGCCTCGTCCGCGACGGCGCGGATGTAGTCCCTGTCGTCATTATCGGGAAACGGGATGTTTTCGCTGATATACAACAGGGCGTTCTCTTTATAATTAAATGGAGAGGGCTTAGTCGCCTCAAGGATCCGCTTCGGCTGTACCAGATCAAGCCCCAATTTGCGCTTGATATGCGCGAAGCTCCCCGCCGCGCTGAGCGTCCCGGAGGTCAGGACGATGGGAATGTCTTTGCTCCACAGGTCACGGGTCAGCAGTTGATCCAGCTGCTTGGGGATTGCTTTTAAAATATTGGAATCCTCCAGCCAGTAGACAAGCTCTTTATGCCGGATGAACATGGCCAGCGCCTCTGAACTCTGCTCAAGCGCCCGCATCACCTCACCGCGCCGGGCCTCGTATTTCTCCATCACGGGCCGGGTGTCTAACAGAGCTCGCAGCGCGTCCGCGTTGTCTTTCAGGCCGCGGATGACCTTTTCGGTGCGCTCCCGAATCTTGGTGGCGAAACGCTCAATCTCCTCGTCCGTTTCGATGGGCGGCGCCTCCTGGTACAGGAGCCGGAACAGAAGCCGGCTCTTTGAGAGAATCTTGTCCGTCTCCTGCCGGATGCCGGCGGTGGGGACGCCGTGGCCGAAGGTAAAGTCTTTCACATCCTTGGTAATGCGCTCAAACGCCGTGAGGGAGAGAGAACAGCCGTACATGCTCCGGGCGGCGTCGAGGAACTTGTGCGCCTCGTCGATGATGAGCGCCTGGTAGTCCGGGATCAGCGGCTTGTCCGTCTGTCGCCGGTGGCGCAGGTCGGCCAGCAGATAGTTGTGGTTGACCACCTGGAAATCATAGCCGCCGCGCCGGGCAGCATCCATATAGCGCATGTAGCGGCACCTGCCATGCAGCGGACAGGTTTTGCCGCAGTGCTCATCGACGCAGATCGCGCGCCGCATATAGGGAGTCAGGTTCTTCGCCAGGGAGAGGTCGATGAGGTTTCCGTCGAGCAGCGGATTGAGGGTGAACCGCGTCTGCGCGTCGGCGAAGGTGTAGAAATGGCCCAGCCGCTGCTCACAGAGGAAGTGGCCCTTGCCCTTGCGCAGAACGCAGGTGAGCGGCGTCTTGATGATGCCGTGCTCCATGAGGATGTCCGACAGCAACGGGATGTAGTCCCGCTCGATGGCGTGCTGGAGGGCAATGCTGGAGGTGGCGATGACGATGGGCTTCAGCGTGCCGTCCGCGAGTGTGATGTCAAGCCTCTGGGCGTTGATCCTCCCGCGCCGAATCAATACGGCGGCCATTAAATAGGCCAGGGTCTTGCCAATGCCGACCTCGGCTTCAGCCAGGAAGATTTTAAGGTGTTTCATGGCCTGGAGGATCTCATCGGCGAGCTCGATCTGTTTCGCGCGCGGCGGGAAGCCGTGTTTGGGCAGAACCTCCGTGAAAATCTTGCCCAGCGCCTCCCGGAACTCTTCGAATGTGTAAGTGTACATTTTATGCTCCAGTCCTTGGCGGCAAAAGCGCGGGCGCGGGCATACCTGTGCCCACGATTTCACCGCCAAAGCATCATTTTTTATAAATGGATAGACTGATCCTGTAGTTTTTTTGATTTCCTCGAACGCCGGGCCGGGGCGATGCCCCGCATAGGAGCCCCCCGCGGTCTTTCCCAACCGCGGCGGCGCTTCTCCCGCCACCATCGTAGGCGGGCCTGTCTACTCGGAAGTACCATTGTGGCGTCCTGCGTCATCGCGGGCCTCAAGGTCTGAGGCTGTGAGCCAGCGGTTTGTCGCTCGGCGGCTGGGGCGTTGGTGCCCCAGCTGCTGTCATCGCGCCGCTTCCCCTTTGCGCTCGGCAGGACGGTGCTGTTACCCGGCGTCCTGTATGACCGGGGCGAGCCCCGGTGTTTGTCAAGGGACAGTGAGGGAGGTTGAGTCCCTCACCATCCACAGGAAAAAAACCGGACCTTTGATAGATAAAACTCAAAAATTATTTTCAAGAATTTTTCTGAGCTTCTCCAGGATGCGTTTCTTGTGATAATTGACAGTGTTCTGGGTCAGACCCAGGTCTCTCGCAACTTCGCGCTCGGATTTACCCACGAAGAACAGATCAACGATTATTTTCCGTTCATCCTCCGTTAACGTCGCAAGCGCATCGTAAAGTGCAAGGTTATCAGCGTCGGCACGCTCATCCGGGAACTCAAACCCTGCTTCCAGAAAGGCGTCCAATGACAGCTCGTGTTCCGCCCGCACTGTCCGGCGCTTGCGTTCCGCCCACATGGGGCGCTTGAACGCGCGGTAGACCTCCTCCGTGACCTCGACGGGCTGGCCATCGATCTGGACGTAAAACTGCTTATTTTCAGGCATTTGCCGCTCCTCCATTCGGATTTTTGAAGTGCTCAAAATCGATTGGAGGTCGGCGGGGAGCGGCAGCGAGGCCGCAGATAGAAAAAGATTGCCGGCATGGGGACTCCTTTCAAGGAGTCCGACAAGCGGCAACCAGTGTTTTGGGCATAAAAATAGCGGGTCCGACAAGGGCAACACAAAGTTGCCGCCTGTCGGACCCGTCAAGCATCATAGCGATTACGAACTGCTATACGGACTCGGTGCGTTGCCTGTCAAGACAAAAATGAGAGGACACCTGCCCGCCTGCTCCGGTCTGTTTACGAAGCGAACGTGACCTGTACCCGCGGGGCCGCAGCCGTTGTCACCACGTCTAATCTTCCCTCCAGACGCTCTATAGTGATAGGTAATCCACCGCTTTTACCTTTATAGAAATTACACCTAAAAGCAGTCAGAGTGGATTTTCCCCCACTTCACACCGTGCATGCGACTTTC
>WQUU01000207.1 GCA_009781925.1 Bacillota bacterium
TGAGGTCTTTCACACCCCCATTCTACCAGATGTTGTATCGTTTGTCTCTTCTTTCTTCAAAACTAGCCTATATCTACCTTCTTAACTCGTGATTCGCATTCCTTAACTGTCACACCAGCGCCGGGCTCGCCCGCCAGTCCTCGCCCCCGCGCCGCCGCTCCGGCGCGGGGTAGCCGAGCGCGTAGAAGTCGTGGGCCAGGGCCCCCAGCGTGAAGACGTGCTCGCACGCCGGCCCCAGCTCCCGCACGGCGGCGGGCTTGACCAAAATCGGCAGCAGCGCGCGGCCGTACATGTCCCGCAAAATCTCCCGCCCCCGCTCGGTACAGGCCAGCACCCTGGCGTAGGGGGGGATCCCCTCGCTCAGCTCCGCCGGGACGCCCAGGGCGGCGCAGAGGAGCATCCGCCTGAGGCGCGACAGGGCGTAGCGCTTGGTCTTCGCCGTCTCCAGCACCGCCGCCAACGTCGGTTCCGTCCAGGCGGCCCGGCACAGGCGGTTATGGAGGCCCTCCGCGGCTCCGGGGATGCGGGAGTAGGCGTCTTCGTCCAGCAGGCGCAGGCGGCTCAGCAGCGCGCTCTCCAGCTGCGCCATGGTCACGGGGCCCAAGCCCCGCTCCGCCGCGTCCTTCATCACCCAGCTGGAATACTCCGGCACGTAGGGGACAACGTCCCCGCCCGACCCCAAAATTTTTCGCAGTTCCGAGGCGGATTTTAACGGAACATCCTCATTCGGCGCGATACTTTCAATGGAGAGCTGGCCGTCAAACTCGGGCGTACCCATGCTGTCGTGCCACGCGCCCATCCGCTTCACGGTCAGGGGCTGGATGGGGAGATTTTGGGTTACAATCGCCTTGAGGTATTCGACGGCGAGGATGTTGTTGGGCGTCTCGAGGAGTTTCGCCGGCTCGCCGATCAGCTTCTCCATAGCGGACTGGCGGGCTTCGGCGTAGGACACGCCCTCCTCCAGCTCCGACTTGATGGCCGCATCGGCCTCGGGGGAGAGCAGCGCCTCCGCCACGTTTTGGAGCGGTTCGAGCTCCCCGCACTCGCTGCCGAAGCCGAGATGCGTCACGGCGCCCAGCGCGCCCAGGAGTCCTACGGCTCCGCGCGCAAAACCCTCCGCCGAGGACAGGGACCAGGGCAGGGGCAGTTCCAGCACCAGATCGGCGCCCGAACGGGCCGCCGCCTCCGCCCGAATATGTTTGGAAAACAGGGCGCAGTCCCCCCGCTGGACAAAGTCGCCGCTCATCACGCAGACGACGCCGTCCGCCTCCGCAAGCGCGCGGCTCCTTACGAGCTGGTATAAATGTCCAAAGTGGAAGGGGTTATACTCCGCCACAATGCCGAGAATGGCCATAAAGTGCTCCTTTGCGAAAAATTTGACAGAAACGCTTGCATTTTTTTATAAATAGATTAAAATGGGTGTTGGCCTTATTATCGGGTTGTTTTTTGACTTTGTCAACTCTAATTTTTGAAAGGATCATCCGGATCAATGAAAATTCTGGTCATCAACGCTGGCAGTTCGTCCCTCAAATATCAACTTTTTGATATGGAGAAGAGAGAAGTTCTGGCCAAGGGAAACTGCGAGCGCATCGGCATTGGCGGACACATCGAGCACAAACGGCTGATCGGGCAGCCCACCGTCTCGGAGGAGGATCTGAGTCTGCCCACCCATGCGGAGGCCATCGCCGCCATCGTAAATAAACTGACCGACCGGTCGGTCGGCGTGGTGCGCCATATGGACGAGATCGATGCCGTGGGTCACCGGGTGGTTCAGGGGGGAGAGGCCTTCCGGGAGAGCGTGCTGATCACCGACGAGGTGATCCAGGTCATCGAAGACTGCATCCCCCTGGCGCCGCTGCACAACCCCGCCAACATCATGGGGATCAACGCCTGCCGCGCGGTCATCGGGGACGTGCCCATGGTTGCGGTCTTTGATACGGCCTTTCACCACACCATGCCGAAGAAGGCCTTTACCTATGCGCTGCCCATCGAATATTACACCCGCGACCGGGTGCGGCACTACGGTTTTCACGGCACCTCCCACCGCTATGTGGCGGGCCGGGCCGCTGCCCTGCTGGGCCGGCCCGTTGAGGAGCTGAAGCTCATCTCCTGTCACATGGGCAACGGCAGCTCCATCTGCGCCATCCAATGCGGCGAGAGCGTGGACACCTCCATGGGCTTTACCCCCGTGGACGGTCTGCCCATGGGCACCCGCTCCGGGGAGATCGACCCCGGCGTTATCCAATTCCTTATGGGCCGCTACGGCTATTCCATCGACGAGATGCTGGACATTCTGAACAAGAAGTCCGGCATTCTGGGAATCTCCGGAATCTCGAGCGACTTCCGCGATGTACAGACCGCCAAGAATAAGGGCGATGAACGGGCGCGGCTGGCCATTGATCTCTTCACGTATAACTGCGCGAAGTTCGTCGGGAGTTATGCCGCCGCCATGAACGGGTTGGACGCCGTAATTTTTACCGCCGGCGTCGGCGAGAATGACGCCGCCGTCCGCAGAGATGTCTCCGCCTATCTGAGCTATCTGGGCTGCACATTAGATGAGAATTTGAATTTAAGCGGCGGCGGCGAGCGCTTTATCTCCACGCCGGACTCCAGAACCAAGCTCATGGTCATCCCCACAAATGAGGAGCTGGTTATCGCCCAGGACACGATGGACATCGTGCGCAACCTGGCGGCCCCCATATAACATCCCCTGTTTCATGCGTGCAAATATTGCACGCATGAAAATTTCCCCTTTACTTTAACACACTAATGTGATATCATGCTAATATAATAAATTAAACGTGTAAAGGATGAATCCGACATGAAAAAGAGACAACTGCTCCCTCTGCTGCTGGCCGCGCTGCTCTGCCTCGCGCTTTTTTCCGCCTGCGGAACCGCAAACGGTGGCAGCCCCTCCGCCGCCGCGCAGTCCGACTACGCCTATGTCATGGGCAATAAGACCCTGAACATCGGCTACACCGTGTTCGCGCCGATGAACTACACGGACGACAACGGCAACTTCACCGGCTTTGACACGGAGTTCGCCCGGGCCGTCTGCGCGAAGCTGGGTGTCACGCCGAACTTCGTGGAGATCAACTGGGACACCAAGGAGGTCGAGCTGAACGCTAAGACCATCGACTGTATCTGGAACGGGATGACCATCCTGCCGGAACGCGCTGCGGCAATGTCCATCACCATTCCATACGCGCGCAACGCCCAGGTTCTCGTAGTCCGGGCGGACAGTAACATAACTTCTACGGCTGACCTCGTGGGCAAGCGGGTTGTTGCGGAAATCGGCTCCTCCGGTGAGGCCATGATCATCG
Source organism: Bacillota bacterium (assembly GCA_009781925.1). Classification (GTDB taxonomy): domain Bacteria; phylum Bacillota; class Clostridia; order Oscillospirales; family Oscillospiraceae; genus WQUU01. Next base: position 3,324 of record WQUU01000207.1, read on the forward strand.
GCGCGGAGGGGTCAGACCCCGAGCCAAATCTCGCCAAGAGCGATTATTTGGGGATGGCGAAGCAGACAGACTGCCTTGTGGAGGTCAAAGCCGGCACCGCGGACGCCGCGGTTCTGGATATGACCCTGGCAAATGCCATGGTCGGCCCCGGCACGAACTTTTCTGACCTCAAAATGGTGGCGAACCTCTATTTGGATGATCAGTTATACGGTATCGCCTTCCGCAAGGGCAGCGACCTGACGGAGCAGGTCAACGCGATCATGCTGGAGCTGGTGAAAGACGGAACCCTCCCGGCCCTCGCCGAAAAATACGGCCTGACGCTGGCCCCGGAACTGCTGACGGCCGCACAGGGATAGGGCTGTATGAACCCCTCCCTCATCTGGAACAGTCTGCTGGAGAGTTTTCGCCTCAACGGTCAGATTTTCGCCGTCACGCTGGCGTTGGGGCTGCCGCTGGGTCTGCTCATCTCCTTTGGGGCGATGAGCAGGCTTGCGCCGCTTCGCGCGATTCTCAAGATTTTCGTCTGGATCATGCGCGGCACGCCGCTGATGCTGCAAATCATCATTGTGTTTT
>WQUU01000208.1 GCA_009781925.1 Bacillota bacterium
CGATGAATAGGAAGACCCAGGCGGGCAGACAGCCCGCGACGGCGGTGAACTGATCCATCAGCGTCTCCGGTAGCTCGTCCACCCGCCCGCAGGGGCTCAGGGTCGCGCGGACGTCGCTCTTCTGCGCGTCCGAGGCGGAGCCGTCGGCGGAGAGGGCCAGCATCCCGCGGCCCACTGCGGCGGTGATGTTGGGCATGACGCGGAGGATGGACGCGGCTTTCGCGCCCTCCGGCAAATACGCGCGGATAGACGCGATGGTCACCCCCGCCGCGATGGAGACAAGACATTGGCCGCCGTCCAAAGTTGGGCCAATTTCCTCCAGTACGCCGCCCAAAACCTGGGGCTTGACGCAGAGAAAGACATAATCGGCGTGCGCCGCCTCCAGGTTGCTCGCACAGACATTGCAGCCCAGGCGGGACGCGGCTTCTTTGGCCTTGCCGAGGTCGTAGTCGGTGATTGTGATCTGTTTCGGATCGACGGCCTTGCACGCGCCCTCGAGGAGCGCGCCGCCCATATTGCCCACGCCGATGAAAGAGACTGTCTTGTCCATAATGTGTTCCTCCGTATTTTGTCATTCTGAGCGCAGCGAAGAATCTTTCTTTTTAGATCCTTCGCTGCGCTCAGGATGACAATTCTATTGATTACTGTCTATTCTATTGATTACTGTCTATACTGTCCACAACAATTGTCCGCTGATCCGTATAGGTCACCATCCCCGGCAGGGCGCCGGGGGGTTTTTTCACGTGTTTCACCGGCACATAGTCCACCGGGACTTTCCCGCCGCCCCGGGCCTCCGAATAATATGCGGCCAAGGCCGCCGCCTGTCTGAGCGACTGCTCGTCCGGCTCGGCGTCGGCGCAGCGCAGGATCACATGGGCGCCGTGGAATTTTTGAACGTGGAGCCAATAGTCGCTGCGCCGGGCGGATTTGGTCAAGAGGTCGTTTTGGGCGTTGCTGCGGCCCACCAGAATCTCCAGCCCGGCGTCGGACAGAAAACGTAAGGGCTGCTGTGCCGCCGGTTTTTCCCTTTTTCCGCCGTCTGACTTTCCGGCGGCTTTGCGCAAAAACCCGGCGGCCTCCAGCTCCGATCGAATCGCGCTCAGATCCCGCTCGCCCTCGGCCAGACTGAGTTCGGTCAGGACGCTGTCCAGGTAGTCTAGCTCCGCCTGTCCCTGGACGATGAGCGCATGCAGGTGGCGCTCGGCGAGCTTTTGGCGGGTATACTCCTTATAGTACTTCGCGGCGTTCTGCTGGGGCGTCTTCAGGGGGTCGAGGGGGACGGAAATCTCGGGGCTGTCCGCCTCGCAGTAATCCTGGGCGAGGAGCGCGGCCTCGCCCTTTCTCATGCGGTAGAGGTTTGCGGTGATGAGGTCTCCGTATTTGCGCAGGCGCTCCCGGTTCCCGGTCTCGAGCAGTTCCGCTTCGCGCAGGGCCAGTTTTCGCGCGGCGCGATCCCGCAGGGTTTTTACGGATTTTGTGAGCTCCCGGCCCCTCCGCTCCAGGCGGGTTACCGCCTCCCGGCGGCTGTAGTAGGCGTCCAGCAGGGAGGAAAAGTCCGGAAAACTTTGATTTTCGGCGGCGGCGCCGTACTGCCGCAGGGGGAGGAAGGAGAAGTCCAAAGCCCTGCCGTTTTCCAGGACGAGAGTCGGTGTAAACTCGTTCTGCGCGGCCGACTCCGAAAAAACGTCCATCATAGAGGGGAGATCCCCAAAAGCGCGGCAGGCGATCTCCCGACAGAGCAGGGGAGAGAGGCCGGAAAAGGTACTCTGCAGCCACTTGTCCGCCGCGATATCCGGCGGGGCGTTTTCCCAGAGCCGCCTGCGCTCGGCGGAAGTCATGCTCCAGAAATTCGGTTTTTCCTGCGATGGCGGCAGACGGTAAATCAGGCCCGGCAGCAGAGGGCGGCTGCGATCCATATCCGCGCGGCGCAGACAGTCCAAAATACGGCCCTCTCCGTCCACCAGAACCAGATTCTCGCTCCGGCCCACGAGCTCCGCCACGAGCCGCCTCTCGGAGGCGTCGCCGAGCTCGTCAAAGGAGTCAAAGGTCAGAACCAGAACGCGGTCAAAGCCCGGCTGGGTGACGGATTTGACCCGCGCGCCCTGCAAATGTTTGCGCAGGAGCATACAGAACATGGGCGGCTGCGCGGGCTGCTCAAAGCTCTCCCGCGTCACATGGACCCGCGCCGAACCCGGATTCGCGGAGAGCAAAAGTTTGCAGTTGCCCCCGGTTCCATGCAGGCTCAGGAGAAGCAAGTCGCGCTCGGGCTGCTGCACCTTGTCCACTTTCATGCCGGCGATACGCGCGTTCAACTCCAGCGCCAGAGCCTTGATGCAGACGGCGTCAAGCGGCATTGTCCGGGCCCTCCATAGCGGCGCGAAAGAGTGCATTGATCCGGGCGCGCGCCCCGCTCAGATAGAGCCAGCCGAAGAGGGCCTCCAGGCCTGTGGCGGCGTGGTACTGAGCCGGGTCGGCGCTCTGCGGGATGGCATGGGTGTGGGCGTTGCGCCCGCGGCGGAAGACCGCGATCTCCGGTTCTGTCAGCAGGGGAAAAATCCGCGCGGCGGCCTGTGCCTGAGCTTTCGCGCTGACATAGCGCACGGCTTCGCTGTGCAGACCCCGGGAGGTCAGCTTCCCGTGGGCGCAGAGCCATGTGCGCACCAGGAGCTCGTATACCGCATCCCCCATATGCGCCAGGGCCAGGGCTGAAAGGGCGTTGAGCTCTGCGGGGGGGAGAGTGAGGGTAAAGTAGTTGTCCATAAATAATTTCCTATAAATGACGCTGTTGACAAGGAGTAATATGCGACATGGTACATCCCAACTTCTTTGGATATTATTGTACCATAATCATGAGACGACAACAAGAGCTAAAAAAGCCCCGATCCGTGTCTGCGGGTCGAGGCTTTTAGGGACTGTCATCTACTTTTTGCCGTATCGTTTTACCGCCGATATAAGCGCCGCCGCGCCCGCCGCCATCGCCGCTAGCCACAGCGCGGGGATCGCGCCGTCGCCGGTCTGCGGCAGTGCCGGTATCTCCTGCGGTTCCGAAGTTTCCGGAGTTTCCGGCGGGTTCGACGGTTCGGATTCCGGCTCCTGCGACGGGGGAGGGAGCCCCTTGAGCTCCACATAGTCGGGGGCGCGATCCGTGATGACAGCCTCCGACCAGCCGGTCACGTCGTCCCAGGCGGGCTGGCTGTAGCGGATGTGATAGCCCTCCGGCGTGTGCGACGCGCCGTATGGCGTAAAGATGCCGTTTTCAAATGAGCCCTCGGCCACCGTGTACGCGATGCGCGCGACGGTTCCGTCCGCCTCCGCTTTTACGGGGTATTGCAGGAGTTCGTCCCAGGTGTAACGCCAGCTATTCGCCGCATTGAGCTGCACGGCCGCGCGGATCGGGGCGCCGTCGGCGTAGAGCCGCACCCAGACCGAATCCAGGGGGCTGCCTTCCCAGACCTTCCGGGCGGAGAGCCGCGCCAGATCCCTGATCTCGATTCTCCCGTTATTCCCCAGCAGAACCAGCTGGAATTGCCCGAGCGCGGACGCCTCCTGCCGGAAGGCATAGCTTTCCGTGCGGTTCTCCGTCTTCATGGCGATTGCGGCGGCAGCCCTGTGCTCTCCCGCCGGGACGTAGGGGACGCCGTCCGGCCCCGCGGCGATACGGGTGACCGCCTGATCCACGGGAGTAAAACTGTAGGCCAGGTAGCCGGGGACAAGCTGGTCAAAATACTCAGTGCGCACGTAATACTCGACGCCGGGGAGGTAAATGTTGGCGGGCTCATACTGCCCCGCGCCGTTTTTGAGATAGACCGGGGTGTCGGCTGTGAAGTAGTAATAGGGGTTTTCGCGGTTGGGCTGGAAGATGGCCAGCGTTGT
>WQUU01000209.1 GCA_009781925.1 Bacillota bacterium
GACCCCGAAATCAACCTGGCGGTCGTCTCCGTACCGGGGGCCTACGCCGCCCGGGAGTGCCGCGCGGCGCTTTTGAGGGATATCCATGTCTTTTTGTTTAGCGACAATGTGAGCGTACAGGACGAGATCCGGCTCAAGGATCTGGCCAACGCGCGTGGACTGCTCATGATGGGCCCGGACTGCGGTACCGCGATCTTAAACGGCGTGCCCCTGGGCTTCGCCAATGTGGTGCGGCGGGGAAACATCGGCATTGCCGCCGCCTCGGGTACGGGGCTGCAGCTTGTCACGGCGCTGATTGATACGCTGGGCGCGGGCATTTCCCAGGCAATCGGCGTCGGCGGCCGCGACCTGAGCGCAGGAGTCGGCGGCAGAACGATGTTCGCGGCTCTGGACGCGCTGAAAGACGACCCGGAGACGGAGGTCGTCGTGCTGCTCTCCAAACCCCCGGCCCCGGAAGTGGCGGAAAAATTGCTGGAAAAGGCCCGAAACATCCAAAAACCTGTGGTGCTCTGCCTCTTCGGGCGCAAACTCGAGGGCGAACTCGGCAAAATTCTTCTCTGCGAAAATATCGAGGAGACGGCGGTATTGGCGGCCTCTTTGTCTTTGGGCCGGCCGCTCACGTTGGATGACAAATTTTACGACGAGGCCCCGCTCCGGCGCTTTCTGGCCGCGCGCAGGCCGGAACAGAACTATGTGCGCGGCATCTTCTGCGGCGGCACCCTCTGCGATGAGGCCATGGTCACGTTCCGAAGCCTGGGCATTCCCATCCGCTCCAATATCCCCCTCTACCCGGACGAGGCTTTGAACGATTTCCATCGGAGCGAGGGCCACACGTTTATCGACATGGGCGACGACTATTTTACACGCGGGAGACCCCACCCCATGATTGACCCCGGTCTGCGCAACGCCCGCATCGTACAGGACGCGCTGCTGCCGGACACGGCGGCCATGCTTCTGGACATCGAACTGGGCTACGGCAGCCATCCCGACCCCGCGGGCATCGCGGTGGAGGCCGTGAAAGAGGCCAAAGCGCGTCTGGGCGGCCGGCAGGTGCTGTGGATCGCCTCGGTCGTCGGCACGGCAGGCGACCCCCAGGGCTTCGGCGCGCAGATACAAAAGCTCCTGGACGCGGGTTTTGCCGTCAGCCTGAGCAACATCCGCGCGGTGCGCCTGGCGGCGCAAATCGCAAATTGTAGGGGCGGCCCTGCGTGGCCGCCCGCGCAAGGGGGGTGCGGCGAATGATTTTAGATCTCTTCCAAAAACCCATCCGGGCCGTCAACCTGGGCAGCCACGACTTTTACGGCGATTTGGCGCGGCAGGGCGTCCCCGCCATTGACCTCCTCTGGAAACCCGCCGCCCGCGGCGATTTGCAACTCCTCGCCGCGCTGGAAAAACTCGAAGGCCGGCCCGACATCGACGCGGCGAACGCCGAGGCCTTAACCCGCATCAACGCGGCGCGGCCCATGCTCGTCGGTGTGGGCCGCGCTCTGGACGTGATCCCCGGCATGACCGAAAACACGCTGCTCCACGCCGGGCCGCCCATCGCCTGGGCGCGCATGAGCGGGCCTCTGCGGGGCGCGGTCATCGGGGCTCTGCTGTTTGAGGGCCGGGCGAAGACCCCGGAGGAGGCCGAGGCCCTGGCCGCTTCGGGGGCCGTCGCCTTCTCCCCCTGCCACGAGCACGGCGCCATAGGCCCCATGGCGGGCGTGATCTCCCCCTCCATGCCGGTGTTCATTCTGGAGAACAAGGACGGAGGCAACCGCAGCTACACCAATATGAACGAGGGCCTCGGCAAGGTTTTGCGCTTTGGGGCCTACAGCGAGGAGGTTTTAACCCGCCTGCGCTGGATGCGGGACATATTGGCTCCGGCTCTGCAAAAGGCCGTCCGCGGCGCGCCGGACGGCATCGACATAAAGTCCCTCACGGCCCAGGCCCTGCACATGGGCGACGAGGTGCACAACCGCAACAAGGCCGCCACCTCCCTGCTTATCCGCGCGCTGGTTCCGCTTCTGCTGGAGGCGGACATCGGCGATGGGGAGCGCGCGGACGTCATCAAATTTATCAATTCCAACGACCACTTTTTCCTGAACCTCTCCATGGCCTCGGCCAAGGCGGCCCTGGACAGCGCCGACGGTATCCCGCGCTGCAGCCTCGTCACGGCCCTGTCGCGAAACGGCACGGACTTCGGCATTCGGGTCAGCGGCCTGCCGGGGCAGTGGTTTACAGGCCCGGCTGGCGAGGTGAAGGGCCTCATGTTCCCCGGTTTCACGGACGCAGATAAGAACCCGGACATGGGCGACTCCGCCATCACGGAGACGCTGGGCCTGGGGGGCTTCTCCATGGCCGCGGCCATCGCCATCGTGCAGTTCGTGGGCGGCACGCCGGAGGACGCCGTCGCCTTCTCCGAAAAGATGTACCGCATCACCGAGGGGGAGTCCACGATGTTCTCCATCCCCGTGCTGAACTTCCGCGGTTCGCCCACGGGCATCGACATCCGCAAAGTCGTGGCCACCGGCATCCTGCCCCAGATCAACACCGGCATCGCCCACAGAGACGCCGGTGTCGGTCAGGTCGGCGCGGGCCTGGTGAATCCCCCCTGGGAGTGTTTTAAGGGCGCGGTAATGGCTCTGGCGGAGGAATAAGGTCAAGGACGCAAACCCCCGGCGCTACGCGCCACCCCCTTTCAAAAGGGGGCTTCGGAAAACTGCCCCAAAAGGCCCCTTTTGAAAGGGGCTGTCAGCGCCGCTCTTGCGCTGACTGGGGTTTGCCTTTCATTAAAATTTATTTAGGAGGCGCCATCATGGCAAACTGGAATGACATTCAAATGTACGATCTCTCCATCGGCACCGGCGTGCAGACCCCGCCCTGGCCAACCTACGAGCCCCTGCAGGTCAAGTTCTTCAAGCGCCTGGCCCCCAACGGCGCGAACGGCCAGCTCATCCACACCTCCAACCACGTGGGTACCCATCTGGACGGGCCCCTGCACTTCGACACGGCGGGCCGGGACATCGCCTCTCTGCCGCTCGACAAGCTCTGCGCCCCCGGCGTCGTCGTTGACCTCAGCGATCAGGCGGAGGACTTCGGCATCTACACCCCGGACGACCTCATGAAGCGCGCCGACATCCGCAAGGGCGACGTGCTCATCATCAACACCGGCTATAACAAGTATGGCTGGGAAATGCCGGAGGCGGATGAGCGCCGCTACATGCTCCGCCACCCGGGCCCCAGCATGGACTTTATCGACTGGGTGCACGAGATGCAATTTAAATGGCTGGGCGTGGACTGTGGCAGCGCCGACCACCCCATGAACACCAAGATCCGCGACTGGGAACCCGGCGAGGCCAAGCTCTGCGATGAGATTTTCCGGCAGCGCTACGGCAAAAGTCTCGACGATAGCTATCACTGGCCGGACAACTACCAGGCTATGCACATCCAGCAATTCCCGAGGAAGTACGGCGAGATCATCCACGTCGAATGCGTCGGCGGACAGCTCAACGCGCTCTCCAACCGGCGCTGCGTCATCGGCTGCTTCCCTTGGAAGTTCGTCGGCGGCGAGTCGGCCTTTGCGCGGATCGTGGCGTTTACAGGGTTTGATGCGTGATGCCGGAATTTCTGCAACCCAAAACAATACAGGAGGCGCTGAGCCTCCTGCAAGTCAGGCAAAATATCAAATTTCTCGCCGGGGGCACGGATTTGCTCGTGCTTCTGCGCGCGGGCAGCCTGTCCTGCGACGCCGTCATGGACATAAAAAAGCTCCCGGAACTCTCTGTCTTCGCGTACACGGAGGCGGGGCTGGAGATCGGCGGGGCCGTGACCTGCAATCAAATCATTGAGGCGGACTTTCTGCGCGGGGCCCACGGCGCC
>WQUU01000210.1 GCA_009781925.1 Bacillota bacterium
GGGCAACAGCTACGAGCTGGACGCCATCGCGGCCTGCTTCATCGGCGGCGCGTCGGTGACCGGCGGTTCCGGCACGGTCTACGGCGTGGTGATCGGCGCCATCCTCATGGGCGTACTCAACAACGGCATGTCCATGCTGCACATCGACAACAACTGGCAGCTGCCGATCAAAGGGTTTGTGCTCCTGGCCGCCGTGGCCTTCGACGTGATCTCCAAAAAGCGCGCGCGTTCTCTGTAATCCCATATTCCACTGTCATTGCGAGGAGCAAAGCGACGAAGCAATCCAGAAAAACCAAGCGATATGAGACATTCTGGATTGATTCGCTCGCAAAGACGGGCAAGAACTATCATTTACTGAAAAGTGAGGGAACAACGATGGAAATTTTCAACGGCATCCCGGCCATCCGCTATGAGGGGCCCAAGAGTCAAAATCCGCTGAGCTTCAAATACTACGACGCCGACCGCCTGATTCTGGGCAAGCCCATGCGCGAGCATCTGCCCTTCGCCATGGCTTACTGGCACAACCTCTGCGCCACGGGCACGGACATGTTTGGCCCCGGCACGGCGGACAAATCATTTGGCGCCACCCCCGGCACCATGGAGCACGCGAAGGCCAAGGCGGACGCGGGTTTTGAATTCATGCAAAAGCTGGGCATCCGGTACTTCTGTTTCCACGACGTGGATCTGGTGCCGGAGGACACGGATATCAACGTCACCAACGCGCGCCTGGACGAGATCTCCGACTACATCCTCGAAAAGATGGCCGGCACGGACATCAAGTGCCTCTGGGGCACGGCGAATATGTTCTCAAACCCCCGGTATATGAACGGCGCGGGGTCGTCCAACTCGGCGGACGTGTTCTGTTTCGCCGCCGCCCAGGTGAAAAAGGCGCTGGATATCACCGTCAAGCTCGGCGGGCGCGGCTATGTGTTCTGGGGCGGGCGCGAGGGCTATGAGACCCTGCTCAACACGGATGTGAAGTTTGAGCAGGAGAACATCGCGCGGCTCATGCACCTGGCGGTGGATTACGGGCGGAGCATCGGCTTTACGGGGGACTTCTACATCGAGCCCAAGCCGAAGGAACCCATGAAGCACCAGTACGACTTTGACGCCGCCACGGCTGTCGGCTTTCTCAGGCAGTATGGCCTGGACAAGGATTTCAAGCTCAATATCGAGGCCAATCACGCCACCCTGGCGGGGCACACGTTCCAACACGACCTGCGCATCTCCGCCATCAACGGGATGCTGGGCAGTATCGACGCCAACACCGGCGACCTCCTGCTGGGCTGGGACACAGACGAGTTCCCTTACAGCGTCTATTACACCACCATGTGTATGTTTGAGGTGCTGAAATCCGGCGGGCTCACGGGCGGCTTCAACTTTGACGCCAAGACCCGGCGGCCCAGCTACACCTTTGAGGACATGTTCCACGCTTTCATCCTGGGTATGGACACCTTTGCGCTGGGCCTCATCAAGGCCGCGGCCCTCGTCGAGGACGGGCGGATTGACGCCTTTGTCAAGAACCGGTATGCCAGCTTTGAATCCGGCATCGGCCAAAAAATTCGCAGCGGCGACGTGCGTTTAAAAGAGCTCTCCGATTATGCCCTTACCATGAAAACTCCGGCGCTGCCCGGCAGCGGCCGGCAGGAATATCTGGAGAGCGTGGTCAACCAGATACTGTTTGGATAAGGCCATATCCGATTTTAACAGGGAAAAAGCCAGCAGCTCAATGAGTTGCTGGCTTTTCAATCAAAAAATATGGCATTTTGGTCTGAACTGTGTTAAAATTAGACCCAACAGATCGCGCAGAGGGAGATTCAGGCGAATGGCTGGTTTTTTTGGATTTTTTGACTACAACAAACCGGGCAAGGGCGTGGATAAAAACGCCCCTGCAAAGTGTCCGTTTTTTTTGTTTCTTGCATTGACTTTACGAAAATTTTGGCTGCTGATTTTGCTCAATCTCATCTATTTTGTGATTTTGCTCCCCCTCTTAACGGCCGCATACTTTTTGCTGTACGGTTACATGGCCTCTCTGATCATGCAGACCGGCGCGCAGACGGCCGGGGGGGTCGATCCTTCCCAAGTTACACTGCCGCTGCTGCCCGGGATGCTGCTAACTGTCGCGCAGAGTCTGCCCATCTGGCTGAGCGCCGCGCTGCTCGCCGCCTCCGCCGTTTTTTACGGGCCGGCCTCCTGCGGCCTGGCCTTTATGCTGCGGAATTTTGCGCTCCAAGAACACGTCTGGGTCTCAGACTTTTTTGTCAAACTCAAGGAGAACTTCAAACAGGGTCTGGCGCTGGGGCTGACAGATATCCTCCTGCTCTGCCTCTTTGCCTTTGATCTCACCTATGCGGCCGGAAGCGGCGCTTCTTTCATACTGCTCATTCTGCGGTATGTGTCTGGGGCGCTGCTCGTCATCTATCTCTTTATGCGGAATTATTTTTTCATCATGGCGGTCACTTTCCGTCTCAAAGTCTCCCAGATCTTTAAAAACGCCTTTTTCCTGGCGGCGCTCGGCTGGAAGCGCAATCTCCTGATACTCCTGATCAACGGCGCGCTTTTTGCGCTGGTTCTGTTTGTCTCGCAATTCGCCGAGCTCGTGCTGGCGCCGGTCTTGCTGTTCTCACTCACCGGCTTTGTGTCGGTCTTCACCTGCTTTCCCGTGGTCAAAAAATATTTGCTGCCCCCACCAACCGAATGACGCAGGCTCGCCCGGCTTTTTTGCTATACAAATTTTCCATAATGCCGCCCCCCTATCATAGAGCTTTTTGGGCAGGCTGTCAATAAACTAAGGAGGGGCTGCAGCAAAACGCAACAACGGGGCGTCCTCCCGGACGCCCCGTTTTGCTGCAAACCCTCAGTTTCCGTGGTTTTTTCTGATTTGCCGGGATCAAATAAACAGCGACATATCCGACTCCTCGGCGTGAGCCAGCATCGCGGCCGCGCCGCCGATCTTTACACCGTCGATCAGCTCCTCCGGCTTAATGCCCATCACGTCCATGCTCATGGAGCAGGCCACGAGCTCTACTCCCGCTTTTTGCGCCATACCCATCAGCTCCTCCAGGCTGTCCACGTTCTTCTTTTTCATAATCGAGCGGATCATCTTTGCGCCCATACCGCCCATGTTCAGTTTGGACAGGCCGAGCTTTTTGGAACCGCGCGGCATCATCGCGCCAAACATCTTGGACATAAAATCCTTCTTGACCTTCACCTTTTTCGGCTTGCGCAAAATATTCAGGCCCCAGAAAGTGAAGAACATGCTGACATTCCTGCCCAGAGCCGCCGCCGCATTGGCCATGACAAAGGACGCTATGGCCTTGTCCAAGTCGCCGGAAAACACAATGAAGTTTTTCCCGTTATCTCTGGGCGTGTTGCACTGATCCCGCGGGGCGGAAGCCCCCGCTTTTTGTATCCTGGCAACATTGATCCCTTTTGCGCCGGCCATCCCCAGGAACGCGTTGCCGGTTCTGCGGCAAAAGCCCTCAATATCGCCGGCAAAGGCCGGGTCAGTCGTGCTGATTTCGATGATTTCTCCGTCAGACGCCTCTTTGAGCGCCTCGCTGAGCTTGACGATGGGGCCGGGGCACTGGAGCCCGCAGGCGTCCACTTGGATGCTTTTCACAGGGCTGGCCTCCTTTGAAACGGGAACTTGTCTCTCGCTGACCTGTGTCTCGGGATTGACGCCGGTGACGTCCGGCAGCGCGCTCTGGCCTTTGATTGCGCGGTACAGGCGGTAACCGCCGCTGAGATTATAGGCGTCAAAGCCGTGCTGGGACAGCATTCTGGCGGCCACGTAGCCGCGCAGCCCGACCTGGCAGACAACATAGACCGGTTTTGCTTTGTCC
>WQUU01000211.1 GCA_009781925.1 Bacillota bacterium
TACCGTCCTGACGCCTGATCCCTGCCCCCGTACCCCTTACTTCCCATACATCTCCTCGCTGATTGTCAGGAACTCGCGGCACATCGCGTCGATGTTCGCGCGCGTGTGCCCCGCGCCCACGGGGTCGGCGTACCAGCGCGGGATGAAGCCGCCCTCGCGCTTTCCGAGGCAGCGGGCCATCTTCCGGCAGTACGCGCGTATCTCGGCCGGGGGGCCTGTGGCCATTGTCTTCTGGATGTCCACCGGCGCGAAGAACGTGAGTCTCCCGCGGAAGCGGCTCAGATTTTCGAGCCCCATATTCTCCTGTTGATCCATATGGATCGCGTTGAGCCCGATCTCGATCAAATCATCCAAAATATCGATGATATAGCCGCAGCTGTGCAGAAAGGTATCCATCCCCTCGGCGTGCGCGGCGTCGAAGATCCGCTTGTACGCGGGCTTCCACAGCCGCCGCCAGTCTGCCGGGTCAATCATCAGCCGGTTCTGCAACCCCCAGTCGTCGCAGAAGATGAGTCCATCCGCGCCGTAGCGCCCGTAGCGCCGGATCATTTTGATGTTCAGCTCCGTCAGTATGTCTATGAGCGCGCACAGGTTTTCCGGCTCCTCGTGGATGTCGCACCAGGTATTCTCGAGTCCCCGCAGGAAGTGCAGCCGCTCGTAGATCGACACGCCGTTTCCCAGTAGATACCTGTCGCCGGCCGCCTCCCTGGCGCCCTTGACGGTTTCCCAGATACTTTCGTTTTCCACGTCCGGAATGCGCAGGCGGGGCAGGTCGTCCCATACCTTCAGCGGGAAATCCGCCACCTCGCCGAGCGTCACCGCCCCGATGCTGTTCCACACGCAGCCCCAGCTGTCGACTCCCTTGCTCAGGCGGTCGTCCGGATGCGGGGCTGACGAGACCGTACGAAAATCGGAGCCGAACGGTTCGGGAAAATCGCGGGCGTACCGCTCCGGCGTCTCAAAATACAGGGATTTTCTGACAACTTCCTTGCTCGTCACAGGGATCATCCTTCCTTCTCCGATGACAGTATACCATGTCGGCAATCAAAAAGCATTTTCAAAGTTATAGTTTTGCGAAAATTCCTGGGAGCAGCCGGGTATCGCGCATGCAGGCGCGTAAACCGCGCACACTAGCCACAAGTTCGCCGGCACGCTTACTATAATTTCGGCCTGGCGGGGCGGAGGCCGTTTTTGGATAAGATCAAGCGCACACGCCGCACACAGGCGGCGAGATCTGGACTGCGCATCACGTATAGAATCGTCGTCGGCATCCTCGCCGTCACGGCGCTGTTGATGTTCGGCTACCTCGGAATGAGTGTGTTTGACGGGCTCCGTATTTTGGCGGGGTATTGACTCGATTACCCATACTTTTATCGAAAACCACAATCGCAGATAAACGCGCAATCGCATAAAGAGGAGGCTTTCGGAAGATCCGAAAGCCTCCTCTTGTCGTCCCGCTCGCCTGACTCCCGCTCCCTGATTACTCATACTACTTTCCGATTAAAATCCTTCTATCGTTACCGTGCGAAAACCCTGGATTTTTAAGTATTTTTGTGCGATACGGAGTTCTTATGGTGGTAACCGATGAGGTCGCCGGCGTAGCGGGCATCGGGATCCTTTACGCCGCCGTAGAACAGCTCCAGGAATTTGCCGTCGCTCACCTTCATGTAAACGATTAGCGATTCTCCTTTGTCGCTGTAAAGCTCGAAAGCCTTTGTCAGCCCCGCGACGTCACGGTAAAACCGCACGGATGCCTCCATGTCGCAGACGGTCAGCGCGCTGTGGGCTATGCCTGTGATCATACGAACGCTCCTCCCAAATCGAAATAGCCTTTCTGTGCATTATTATAACACGCCGGCTGTCCCGCGTACAACACGAATTGCGTCTGCGCCGAAAGAGGTTACAATTTTGAAATAAAAAGCCGCCAAATTGTTACAAAACTGTAATCCAAGATTACAAGATTGTTGCTTGTCTTTCAGTATAAAGTGACTATAATGGGAGGCAGAGGTGATCGGAATGAAGAGGCTGCTGGTTTCCATCCTGTTCGCCGCGGTGCTGGCAAGCTGTGCGGCGTGCGCATCCTGCCGGCCGCCGGCCCTATCTCCGCTCGTATTCGCCCCGAAGGCCGCGGCGCCGGAAGCCGTATCCTCGACATCGCCGCCTGTATCCAGCCCGCCTCCGGCGTCGATCTCGTCGGTTCCTCCGTCGCGCGCACCGGTGAGCGACGTGACGCCGCCGTCTTCCTCTCCACCGGCCGCTTCCCTGCCGCCCAGGCCCACGCCTCCTCCGACGATTCCATCCATCCCGCCGACCTCCGCCGGTTTGACACACGATCAGCTCTATGGCATCCTGCCGCCTGTTGCCGGGTGGGGCGCGAGCCATAGGATGTTCGACTTCACCGAGCTGTCCCCGTACTTCACGGGCGCGGGCGGCGATACCATAGGCGACATTCTCCAACAATACGGCACGCCGGATAAGCTTCTCGGCGGGTTGGATACATACGGGGATCAATGGGTGGAGATCGACTATCCGCTGCTCACGCTCCGCGTGACACCGAACGACAGTGATGAACAGCGCGGTTTTTCGTTCGCGACAAGAGAAAACAGCGGCAAAAAAGCTTCCGAGTTCCCCATAACAAGCCGGGATAAAACGATTTCGTTGGCCGTCGTTTCCGTGCGGACTATCGACCCAAAGACCACGCTGCCGCGCGGGCTGGCGATCGGTCAGTCCACGCGCGCGCAGGTGACGGCTGTCTATCCTACGGGCTCCGGCGCCAGTATGAGCGGCTCGGGCGTCAACGCCGTAGAGTTCAGCTATGTTTGGTTTAAGACGGCGGATTTCGGCGCCGTCGGGGGACTCGTATACGAGTTCGACGGCAGCGATATCCTGACAGGTTTTACCGTGAACTGGTTCTATTTTACCCCATGAAGAATCTGCAATAACACCGGAGCGTATGGATACGATTAGAAATGCACGGATTTTTAAGCGAATTTTTTCGCCCAGTTTTCCCGTGCTTTTTCGGGCCCCGATGTGCCGGTTTTGCCCCGGCGCTTCCTCCTCAAAACTCACTATACTGTTAAACAAGACCAGCCGCGGTCGTTTTGGAGAAGAAAAGGCCAAGCAACTAAGGGCTGTCGCGGCGGGTTCATTCGGTGTTGGATTTGCAAAAGACGCTTTTGCCTTTCAAATCCGGCAGCTTATGGAGCAGATCATCTTCCTTGAAAGCCAGGTCAATGAAATTAAAACAGGAAATCTCTACCCTGTTAAAACAAACCGGCTCTTTCATCACGACAATTCCCGGCATCGGCGACACACTCGGCGCCATCATTCTCAGCGAGATCGGAGGCATTCATCGTTTTGACGCCCCCGGTAAACTCGTCGCTTTTGCAGGGCTTGATGTGTAATTCAATCAGTCCGGCGAGTTCACTGGCACAAAAACCAAAATCTCCAAACGCGGTTCTCCCTATCTGCGCCGTGCTATCTGGCTTGCTGCCAGCCGCGCCTCCTTTTGCGAGCCGATTCTCTCAGACTATTACCAATCTCTGCGTGCCAGAGGAACGCATCATCTCATCGCCATTGGCGCTGTTGCCCACAAACTTTGTAACATCATCTTCGCTATTCTGACTGAAAACCGTCCACACGAATCTATCCATCCAAAGGCTAACCCACCATTACAACCACTCCGATTGGTGCATATATGTCCCGTTCTTACCCTTGACTTTTTATGGCTGGTCTTTCTTGACATACCCCACAGCGCATGTTACAATAGTTCCGGCAAATATGCTGGTGTAGCTCAGTCGGTAGAGCAGCTGATTTGTAATCAGCAGGTCGGGGGTTCAA
>WQUU01000212.1 GCA_009781925.1 Bacillota bacterium
CCGGGGTTTGTACATCCACTTCCGGGGCCTGTACATCCACTTCCGGGGGCTGTATGTCAGCTGAGGGGGGCTGTACGTCCACTTCCGGCAACACAACCTTAGGCAGATCGGCTTTGACTTCCGGCAGTTTCACCTTTGCCTTGGCGGATTCGGTCTCACCAGAGCTGTTCAGTTTCTCTATCTCCTCGGAGACATCGGAAAAATCAGCCAGCAGCAAGTCCGTCGAGACGTCCGGGCACTTGTCTTTGATATCCTTAAAACTGATGCCGGGCAACACAATTTTTCCGGCGCGCATGTAGGTATCCGGGAATGTGGCTTTCAGCCGGGTATATAGCGCTATCTTGTCCCTCTTGAGCTGAGCCGCCTGCTGTTCTTCCTGCACGACCTCTTCCGATACGGGCGCAGGCTCTTCCGGCGCAGGTTCTTCCGGTACGGGCTCTTCCGGCACGGGTTCTTCCGGTACAGGCTCTTCCGGCACGGGCTCTTCCGGTACGGGCTCTTTCGGTGCGGGCTCTTCCGGTGCGGGCTCTTCCGGCGCGGGCTCTGCCAATACGGGCCCGGCGGACACAGATTCGGCCGCCTCATGCTCCGCGTCGTCCTTGTCCGGGTGGCATGGGATGCAAAAATGGATCTCGCGGCCCAGCTCGGTCCTCCCGCACTCCACCGCCTCCTGCAGGGTTGGAAACGGGCCGTGCCACCGCCCGTTTACGCCGTCCTGATCTCCGTCCTGGAAGCCCTCGCCGTCCCGGCAGTAACGGCAGTCGGCCCGGTGGATCACAACGGGCCTTCTCTTGCTGAAAACCTCATAGAGCCAGTAGCTCTCCGACCGATCCGGCTGACACGGGATGCAATAATGGATCTCACGCTCCAGCTCGGTCTTCGCAAAGTCCACCGCCTCCGGCAGGGTAGAAAACGGGCCGTGCCACTGCCCGTTTACGCCGTCCTGGTCTCCGTCCTGGAAGCCCTCGCCGTCCCGGCAGTAACGGCAGTCGGCCCGGTGGATCACAACGGGCCTTTTCTTGTTGAAGACTTCATAGATCCAGTACTTCAAAATTTTTTCACTTCTCCCTTAATATGATTTTTTTAAGCTGCGCGTTGTAAGATGTTTTCATTTTATAGCTCCACCGCATATAATGTCAAGATGTTTTTTATCTTGACGGAATTTCGCACTTGCAGTATAGTAATATCATATTCTTTGGAGAGGAAATAGCGCACATGGATAGATCAAACAGGCCCTTCGGAAGAGAAAAGAACGTGACCTCCGGCGGCGGAGACGTACATAAGCGCGGCGACGGGCTCGGAGGGGGCCCTGTCGGCGGAGAAAATTTTTTCAATCAGCAGAGTCACACGGAGAATAAGACGAACGGCCAGACAGGCGGTCAAACGGAGAATCCGGTAGAAGAAGTGGTGTCCGGTCTGGCGGGCCTCCTTGGCGGAAGTTCGTCCGGCGGGAGTTCGTCGGCGTCCGGCAAGCGCCGCGCCCTGAGAACCGCGGGCAAGACCTCGCCGTTGCTCATCATCGTCATCGCGGTCGTGGCCTATTTTCTTTTGAAAGGCAACGGCTGCAGCCCCGCGTCTCTCCTCGGCGGCGGGAGCAGCGGCAGCACCGGCGGCTACACGAGCTCGCTCACGGGCTTCACCGGCGGCAACAGCGGCGGCAATAGCGGCGGCAACTCCCTGTCGGTCGCGAACACCGGTCAGCTCAATCGCTCGGTCTCCAGTCAGGCGCGGCCCAAGCGCGGGATCAATACCGCGGACAACCGGGCCACGGTCATGGTCTTTATGTGCGGCACCGACCTGGAGGCCAACGGCGGCGCGGCCACGGCGGATCTGCAGGAGATGCTCGGCGCGACGATCGCCGACAACGTCAACATTATTGTGGAGACGGGCGGCGCGGCGAAGTGGCAGAACAATGTCGTGAGCAGTTCAACCAACCAGATCTACCGCGTCACCTCACAGGGCCTGCAGTTGGTCAAAGACAATCTGGGCGCGAAGTCCATGGTGGATCCGATCACGCTCTCGGATTTTATCCAGTTCTGCAAGTCGAATTACCCCGCCGGCAGATATGAGCTCATCCTCTGGGATCACGGCGGCGGCAGCCTGACCGGCTACGGCTATGATATGAAGTTCCCGGGCTCCTCCATGACGCTCGACAAAATCGAGACCGCGCTGAAAAACGGCGGCTGCACCTTTGATTTCATCGGCTTTGACGCCTGCCTCATGGCGACGCTGGAGACCGCGATCACTCTCGAGCCCTACGCGGACTATCTCATCGCCTCGGAGGAGACGGAACCCGGCAGCGGTTGGTACTACACCGATTGGATCACAAAGCTCAGCCAGAATACGTCCATCAGCACCCTCGACCTGGGCAAACAGATTATAGATGACTTTGTCAATAAAACCGCCGCCAACGCGGGCTCTACAACCCTCTCGCTGATCGATCTGGCGGAACTCAAGGGCACCATTCCGAGTACCTTCCAGTCCTTCGCGCAGTCGACGGCAAATCTCATCACATCTGACAGCTATAAAACTGTCTCCACCGCGCGGAGCAATGTGCGGGAGTTCGCGCAGGGCCACGGGCTCGACCAGGTCGATCTCATCCAGCTCGCCCAGCAGATCAACACCACGGAGAGCAATGGCTTTGCCGACGCGCTCAAAGGCTGCGTGAAGTATAACCTGACCAGCTCGAGCATGAATGACTGCGGCGGTATCTCGATCTATTTCCCTTCCCAGCCGACAAACCAGGTGCAGACCGCCCTGACGACCTACAATAAGCTCGGCATTGACACGCGGTACAGCGAGTGCATCAAGGACTACGCCAACCTCGGCGTCGGCGGGCAGATCGTCTCGGGTCAGGCGCAGACGTCCTCAATCGGATCGCTGTTCAGTTCGTTTCTGGGCAGCGGCGGCGCCGGCAGCGCGCAGAGCTCCGGCGGCGGCAGCGGCCTCGACATCGGGAGTCTGCTCTCGACTGTCCTCGGCGGGAGCGGCGGCAGCGGGGCCGGGGCTTTGCTGAGCGGCCTGTTCGGCGGCAAGTCCATGCCAAGCTGGGTGGACAAAGACCTCATCCAGAACTCCGCCGGATATTACGAACAGAATCGCTTTGATCCCGCGGGCCTGGTCTTCACTTCGACAAGCGACGGCCCCGTTGTCCGGCTCAGCGAAGACCAGTGGAGCCTTGTGCGCGACGTCGCGCTGAATGTCTTTTTAGACGACGGCGGGGGCTATATCGACCTGGGACTGGACAACAGCTTCAATTTCAACGACGCCGGCGACCTTGTCGCCAGCTACGATAACACTTGGCTGGCCATCGACGGCCAGGTCGTCAGCTACTACTTTTTGTCCGAGACCGGAACAGCCGACAATTATGTGATCGACGGTTATGTCCCGGCGATGCTGAACAATCAGCGCGTGAATCTGATGCTGGAGTTCACCAGCGGCAATCCGAACGGCGCCGTTCTCGGCGCGCAGATCGTCTATGACGCGGCGCAGACGGACACGCAGGCTAAAGGCCTCTTGGCGATCAACACCGGCGATACCCTGGATTTTCTCTGCGACTACTACACCTACGACCAGACATACAGCGACAGTTACTATCTGGGCGATCAGCTGACGGTCACCGGCCCGCTCACAATCAGCAACGTCAGCGTCGGGGATTCCCCCTGTCTGGCGGCGTTCCGCTTCACCGACATCTACGGCAACCAATATTGGACGCCGAAGCTGGGGAGCTAAACGGGCTGTTTGACTTTTAAATGTTTTCATAAACAGAAAAGTAGCAAAACGGGGCGTCGAGGACGCCCCGTTTTGCTACAACTCCAACACAAAAGGATATTCCATTTTTCTGCAAGAGCCGCGCCCTCATTCGCAACAGCCGCGCGCGTCGAGAACGCGGTTCAGGGTGTCGGCGTCCCCGTGGTAGCTGAATCCGATGTTCTTCGCCTTGCCCGCATCCCGGAGGCCGGCAAGATAGTCCCAGGCTTTGCTCCTGTCGAGCGTTTCCAGGCGATCTGGCCCGACGCCTTTGATGGGCCTCCGAAAAAGTTCTTCATCCGCCGTTTTCCCGCGGGATCACCCGAACCCGCAAAATACCGCTGATCGCCGCGACGGCCGCCGCGCATTCGCCGGGGATGTCGCCGACAATATCCAGTCCGGAGTAAGCATAGTCGCTCTTGGAGCGGTTGTGCATGCTCTCGATGTTGAGCCCGGCGGAGGCCAGAACGGACGCCACGCCCGCGATCATGTTCGGGATATTTTTGTGGAGCACGCAGAGTCTGGAAATGCCCGGAGTCTTTGGGCTCTTCAGTTCCGGGAAGTTCACGGAATTTGTGATGTTCCCGTTTTCCAGATAGTCGGCGGTCTGGGCTGCGGCCATGAGCGCGCAGTTTTCCTCGCTCTCCGGCGTGGAAGCGCCCAGATGCGGGATGGCCAGCACACCCTTTTTGCCGATCATCGCCGCGCTCGGAAAGTCGGTGGCGTAGCAGGCGACGATGCCTTCCGCAATGGCTTTGAGCAGGTCTGGCTCAGAGACCAGGCCGCCCCGGGCGAGGTTGATGAGGCGCATACCCGGTTTCATCTGGCCAAAAGCCTCCGCGCCCAGCATCCCCTTTGTTCCGTCGGTGAGCGGCAGATGCAGGGTGATGTAGTCGCAGCTCTCGTAGATGGTTTTGAGGTCGCGGGCGTAGTGAACCGCGTTGGACATCTCCCAGGCGTGCTCCAGGGAGAGGTAGGGGTCAAAGCCGAAGACCTCCATACCCAGCTTCTCGGCGGCATTGGCCACGAGCAGGCCGATGGCCCCTAGGCCGATTACGCCCAGCCTTTTGCCCAGGAGCTCCGGCCCCACGAAGGCGCCCTTGCCCTTTTCGATCAGTTTCGGCACCGCCTCCCCCTCCGCTGCCAGGGTCTCCGCCCATTTGAGCCCGCCGTAGACGTCCCTCGACGAGAGCAGCATGGCGCAGAGCACGAGCTCTTTGACCGCGTTGGCGTTGGCCCCGGGGGTGTTGAAAACCACGATACCCGCCTCCGAACAGCGGTCGATCGGGATGTTGTTGACGCCCGCGCCCGCCCGGGCGATAGAGAGGAGTTCCGGATTGAATGCGAGGTTTTGGCAGTCCGCCGAGCGCACCACGATGGCGTCCGGGGCGGCCACGTCCTCGCCGACGGCGTAGTGTCCCGTATCGAAGCGCGCAAGGCCGGTTTTGGAGATTTTATTCAGCAGTTTGATGTGATACATGAAAATGCCTCCTACTATTGCGATTGCCTGTCATTCTGAGGGCTGTCCTTGCCCGAAGAATCTTAAAGATTCTTCGCTTCGCTCAGAATGACAGGGCGTATTAGAATGACAGAGTCAAAAAAGGTTTTGCCGCAGCGGGACGCCCAAGGAGGCGTTCCCTACACCCCTTGATATGGATCATGCCTTTAGGGGCCGCCGCCCTCGGCGGCCCGCTTGCCTGGGTTTATTGACAGGCTGGTATGTCTTTTATCTTTATCCGTTTTTCTGTTCAAAGTCCCGCATAAACGCCGCCAAACCGGTAACACCCGCCATGGGCATGGCGTTATAGATCGAGGCCCGCATCCCCCCGGCCAGTCGGTGGCCGGCGAGGGTCAAAAATCCCTTTTCGGCGGCCTCTTTGACAAACTGCTTGTCCAACTCCTCGCTGCGGGTGCGGAAAGTGACGTTCATGAGAGAGCGGAAATCCTTCTCCGCCACGGCGATGTAAAAATCCGAGGTATCCAGGACATCATAGAGTATTTGGGCCTTCTCTTTGTTGTAGGCTTTCATGGCCTCGAGCCCGCCCATTTCCACGACCCAGTCCAGCACAAGCCCCAGCAGATAGATGCCAAAGCAGGGCGGTGTGTTGACCATGGAATCATTCTTGATCTGGTTTCTGTAGTCCAGCAGACCGGGGGTGCAGGGCAGCGGCTCTCCGAGGATGTCCTCCCTGACGATCACCACCGTGAGCCCGGAGGGCCCCATGTTCTTCTGCGCGCCCGCATAGAGCAGGCCGAAGCGGGAGACGTCGATGGGCTCCGAGAGGATGCAGGAGGACACGTCGCTCACCAGGGGGACATCCCCCGTATCGGGGATGTAGTTCCACTTTGTCCCGAAGATGGTGTTGTTCATGCAGTAGTGGAAATAGGCCGCGCCCGGGCCGAGCTTTAAACTGTCCTGGGCCGGGATGTAGCTGTAGTTTCTGTCCTTGGAGGAACAGGCGAGATTGATCTCCCCATATCGCTGCGCCTCCTTGTAGGCGCTGTTGGAGAAATTGCCGGTGACGGCGTAGTCGGCCCGCCCGGTTTTTCCGATCAGGTTCATGGGCACCGCGCTGAACTGCAGCGTCGCGCCCCCCTGTAAAAATAGGGGCTTGTACCCCTCCGGAATACCCATGACGTCCCGGAGCTTCTGCTCCACCTCCGCCGCGATCTGAATGAAGACCTTCCCCCGGTGGCTCATCTCCGTCACCGACATGCCGGTGCCGTGGTAATTGCAGAGCTCCGCGGCGGTCTTTTCCAGTACCGGCTCCGGCAGCATGGCCGGGCCTGCGGAGAAATTGAATACCTGGCTCCTCTCCATACGCGCTATCCCCTTTCGATTATAAAATATATAAAGATATAAAATTGTACTATTATTTTGTATCCTTGTCAAATTATTAAAATTATTATATTAACAAAAAAATTTTTATCAAGCGATTCTTTGAGAGATGAATATTTATCATCGCAATATACACCATATAAGTGTTGACAATTTTGATGAATTTGTGTATAGTATAGTAGAAATGACCCATAAAACTTGAGACGGGAGGATGTTTTCTATGAAGTCAGAGACTGTACGATATACCGCTACTTTGCCAACGGTTTATATCGAGGAACTCAAAGAAATGGCAAAAGAGAAAAAAGTCCCATCTGTGAATTATGCGATCAATAAGGCGCTGGAGGGATATCTAAAAGATCAAAAAGCCGCACGATATGCGGCCCTTATGAGAGAAGCGGGGCGGGATCCGGCATTCCTTGCCCGTACTGTCAGCTGTTCTGAGGATTTTAAAGCGGTGGACAGTGAGGTATCCGGGACATGGTGAACAAATGGGAAATCTATTTTTGCCGTCTTGATCCGACTGTGGGAAGCGAGCAAAGAGGTACGCGGCCCGTTCTTGTCGTTTCGACCGACGCCGTAAACCACAGTCTACCAGTCTGCACAGTTCTGCCGCTGTCCTCTGTAAAACCCAGAGACAAAATATATCCGACAGAGATCATACTGGACACCGCATCAACCGATCTGCCCAAACTCTCGGTCGCAATGGTGCAGCAAATCCGTACAGTGTCGCATAACCGCCTGACAAATTTTGTTGGCAAGATAACGGATCCTCAGACACAAGAAAAGATTTTAGAAGCATTTCGCAGTTATTTCGATCTATAAATTTCCAAAATATGGAGTGGCTTGTTATGGCGAGGATTGCCGCGTTTCGGGGGCTCAGGTATAACGAGGCGGCGGCGGGGCCCATCGAGACCTTGGTCTGTCCCCCTTACGACATCATAAGTCCCGAAGAGGAGGACGCTCTTCGGGCGAAAAATCCGTATAATATGGTGCGGCTGGAGCTGCCCAGGGGCCCGGATAAATATGCGGCGGCGGCCCGCTGTCTCCGCGACTGGCAGGCGGGCGGCCAACTCCGGCGGGACGAGCGGGAATGCCTCTATCTCTATGAGGAGGAGTTCAGCCTCGGCGGAGAGCGCCGGAAGATCAGCGGCGTGATCGCCAGGGTCACTCTGGAGGACTTTTCCGCCGGGGTGATCCTGCCCCATGAGGAGACTCTATCGAAGGCCAAGGAGGATCGCCTTTTGCTCATGCGCGAGACTTTCTGCAACTTCAGCCCCGTCTACTCCCTCTATCACGACGGCGGCGCGATTCAGACGCTGCTCGATGGTGCGATGCTTGAGCCGCCCGAAATTGAGTTCAGCGCGGACGACGGCGCCACGCACAGGCTGTGGGTCGTCTCCGACCCCGCCGTGATCGCAGTTCTGACCGCCGCCTTCGCCGCGCTGCCGCTCTTCATCGCGGACGGGCACCACCGCTATGAGACCGCGCTCCGCTTCCGGGGTGAGTTTCCGGAGGCGGACACCATCATGATGATGCTCGTGGATATGAACCACCCCGGACTTGCGGTGCTCCCCACGCATCGGCTCGTCCGGGGAATTACAGGTTTCCGCGCGGAAAGCGTCCTGCATGAACTGGCAAAAATCTTTGACATCCGTGAAAAGGATGGGGACATCGCGTTTTATACCGGCGGTCGATTTTATTACTTGACGCTGAAAGACCGCGTTTTTATGAAACACGCGCTGCCGGATAAAAGCGTCGCCTATCGTTCCCTGGACGTGGCCGTGCTGCACAGCCTGATTCTGGAGCCGGTGTTCGGCATCGACAGCGCGAATATGGCGGAGCAAAAAAATCTCAGTTACACACGTTCCGCCGAGGAGGCCATCGCCGGGGTGGACAGCGGGGCATTTCAGTGCGCGTTTTTGCTAGACCCCACAAAGGTCAGCCAGATTCGCGACGTCTCGCTGGCTGGCGAGAAAATGCCCCAAAAATCCACTTATTTTTACCCGAAGCTGAGCACGGGGCTGGTCATCCATGTCCTCAGACAGCAGATAGAATAGATGACAGGAACGCCAATATCTGTTATTCGTTATCTGCCCACGACAGCCTCCAGTACGCGCGCGCAGCTGAGGCGGATCTCAGTCTCGGTGACGAGTCCGGCCTTCAGGTCTTTTTTCAGCGCCTTCCGATACCGGCTGCCGCCGGGGCAGAGCAGGTCGTTGCCCGCTTTGACGGCGCGTCCGTTCCCGGCCAAGCCCTTCCCGGTGGAATACCAGTCGGTCATCACCACGCCGTCAAAACCCCATTCGCCGCGCAGCAGTTTTGTACAGAGGTCGCCGCTGTTGGCGGCGTAGACGCCGTTAATCTTGTTGTAACTGGTCATGACCGCCTTCGCCCCGCCCTCCTCCACCGCGATGCGGAAACCCTTTAAGTAGATTTCGCGGAGGGCGCGCTCACTCAGGACACTGTCGCTGTGACTGCGCCCGGCCTCCTGATTATTGGCGGCAAAATGCTTGAGCGTGACAGCGCAGCCGGGAAAACTCTGTACGCCTCTTGTGACGGCGGCGGCCATTTTGCCGCTGAGCAGCGGATCCTCGCTGTAGTACTCATAGTTGCGGCCGCAGAGGGGGTTCCTTTGGATGTTCATGCCGGGGGCCAGCAAAAAGGTCACGCCGAATTCGGTCATCTCCGCGCCGAGGGCTTTGCCGACCTCTTCGATCAGCGGGGTGTTCCAGGTTTGAGCCAGGGCGGTGCCCACGGGGAAGGCCGTGGCATACTGGTAGAGCGGCGTGCCTTTTTGGGGGTTGCCAAAATAAAACTTGCGCAGCGGCCAGGGCATGTATGCCATGAACTCCATCATGGCGTCCACGGGCTTGATCTTCCCGCTTTTCAGTCTGACAGAGGTTCGTTGGAGCCGCAGGCCGGCGGGGCCGTCACAGAGCGCCGCGTTGGGAACGCCCAGTTTGACCAGGCGGGAGGTCGTATAGGCCGCCGCGCCGGGGACGGTAAAATAGGGATTAAAGTCCGACGGGCCGGTGGCCACGACGATTCTGAGCATGTCGTCTAGGCTAAGCTTTTTGAGGACGGCCTCGATTTTTGGGCCGGGAACGGGCTCTGCGGCGACGGGCGTCGGGGGAGAGGACGCGGGCGGCCGGGGGCTGTCTCCCCTACAGGGGATGTCAGAGGCGGCGACGGAAAAACGCGGAATACCGTCCGAAAGATCATCGATCCGCTGCTTCTCCGGCCTGATCTCTCTCAGGTTTCGGCTCAATTTGCACACATTGGCGCAGCGCTCCGCGACGGCGTCGCCGTCTAGGGCGAGGACAGCGATGGGTTTTGTCATTTGTGCGTTCTCGCCCAGGCGCAGGATGTAGTCCCCGCGCTCCAAGCCGTAGCTTGCGCTCAGGGCGTCGTAGGCGGCAACCCCTGTCAGATCAAAGCCGAGGGTGAGCTCTTGGGACTGACCCGGCGCCAGCGTCTCGGTCTTGGCGAAGGCGGCGAGGCTCTGGTACTCCCGGTTGAGCCTGTCGCCGGGGACGCTGACGTAGAGCTGTACGCATTTTTTCCCGG
>WQUU01000213.1 GCA_009781925.1 Bacillota bacterium
CGCCCGCGCGGTATGCCTTTTGAGCGTCCGAATAGACCAGTGCGGCCAGTGCGGCAACAGTGGCGTCCGTGTTCTTGTATCCGGGAATTTTTTGAAACAGGTTATGCGCGGCGAGGTATTGGCCCTGGTCAAAACAATCGCCGGCCCAACGGTAATAGGTCTCCTCGCACATAGTTTCCGCGTTCCGGTAGTCCCCCAGCGCGGCGAAGGCGCTTTCCGCCTGCATGTACTGTCCGTTTTCCAGCAGGAGTCCGGCGTTGATCATCGACAGCAGCTGCGGGTCGTGGCGCTTTGTGACGGACGGAAACAGAAGGTAGGTCTTGGCCTTCGAAAACTCCCCGCTCTGGGCATGGGATACGGCTTCCTCATAGAGAAACACATAGGCGCCGCAGGTGAGCAGCATAAAGGCGACAAGGCTGGCAGCGATGATTATCGCGGCCTTTTTTCGATTCCGGTCGGATTTTTTGACCGCCTTTTCCGCTGCATTTTGCTCCGGCTGGGGGTATAACCACTCGTCCGGCAGGGGGGAGGGAGCAGCCGAAGATTCGGCGTCTCTATGGGTTTCGAAAGCTTTATGGCCGTCAAAGGGAAATGGCACGACAACCATCCTCTCAGCGAAAAGTTTTCAGATTCAGATTATTAGTTTGTCAGCATACCCGAATTGATCTTTTTCTGCCGGTTAAAAAGAATGATAGAAATCACAAGGTTGAAGACGTCCGCAATCCAGATGAACGTGAGAAAGCTGGGCGAGAGGAGAACATAGAGGCCACTATATGGAGGTAAAATAGGAAGAATATAGTAATAGGAGAAAATATAGATCGCAGTGCTGATCACGACACAGCATATGTTGATGATAAGGACGGCCTTCCTGTTTTTTAATACCACGTTAAGATATATCCGGATGAGCACCAGCGTTGTAATTACGATGTATACCGCATTTGTGTAAATATACATCGGAATCATTCTATAGGTTGTGCCAGCGATATTGTGGACGATAGGAGCAAAATGGATATCCAGAAAATAAGATGCAAGGACTAGTATATACAAAATAATATAGCCTATCATATAACGGCTTGAATTTTTAGTAACCATATGTTCATCCCGCCTTTCTTTTGACGCCCAGTCCGTTCCACCAGCTCCGCAGCCGATCCAGACCCGCGCGGATGACAAACATCACCGGGTAGGCCAGCAAGGCGAAGACAGCCAATACCAACATACTGGAAAAATTTAGCTTTGTGAGGGTAAAGAGAGCCTTCAAAAACAACACGCAGAAAGCCATCGCCAGGGCGAGCCCGGCCATCATGATCTTGCGTATCCGGTTAAAGGGCTTGCAGACTTGATACAGCACCAGAAGTCCCACGACGCCCAGGATAATGGCGCAGATGGTGGACATCTCGTTGACGGAGACTCCGTCCGAAAAGGCGAGGTAAAATAGAAGAACGCCCACCGCCAGAAAGAGGTTTGTCAGCCCCCCCGGCAGCGCCCGGTAGAGGACGTTACTCAGGAATTTCCCCTTGACAATGGCGTTGTTCGGCTCCAGCGCCAAAATAAAGGAGGGGACGCCGATGGTGAGGGTGCTCACCAGGGAGAGCTGAGAGGCGTTGACCGGATAGGGCTGGAGTGCCGCGAGAGAGACAATGGCCATCAGGAAGGAGAAAATATTTTTCACGAGAAAGAGGGAGGCCGCCCGCTCGATGTTGTTGATGACCCGGCGGCCCTCCATCACCACGTTCGGCATGGAGGAAAAATCGGAATTTAAGAGGACGATGTCCGAAACCTGGCAGGCCACATCGCTGCCGGAGGCCATGGCGACGGAGCAGTCGGCCTCCTTGAGGGCCAGGACGTCGTTGACGCCGTCGCCCGTCATGGCCACGGTGCGGCCCGCCTCCTTCATGGCGCGCACCAGTTTGCGCTTTTGCTCCGGCGTAACCCGGCCAAAAATCGTGTAAGTCACGGCGGCCTCTTTGAGCTGTACGTCGGTCGTGAGACTCCGCGCGTCCACAAAGCGCTCCGCATTCTCGATCCCCGCGCGGCGCGCCACTTCGGAGACCGTCAGAGCGTTGTCGCCGGAGATGACTTTAACCTGCACCCCCTGGGCCGCGAAGAAGGCGAAGGTCTCCAGGGCGGTGGCGCGAATTTTGTTGGCCAGCAGGATGAGGGAGAGGGGCATGAGATTCCCGTTTAGGGTGGGATCCTCCAGAGCCCCGTCATAGAGGGCCAAAAGCAGAACCCGGCAGCCCCGCGCGGCGTATTTTTCCACAAGAGCCCGGTGGGCGTCATAGTTCTGGCCCAGGAGGATATCCGGCGCGCCCAGCAGATAGGTCTCGTCCTCATGGAAGGAGACGCCGCCGTATTTTCGCACGGAAGAGAAGGGCAGTGTTTTTATCGCCTGCTGCTGCGCGGTTCCGGTAAAATATTTGTGCAGGGCGGCCATGGTGTCGTTGTCGTCTTGGATGGCGTAGATGTAGTCCGCCATAATGAGGCGGATGTCGTCCTCGATAAAACGATCCTCACAGAGCAAAATGACATCCTCCACGACCATTTTGTTCTCCGTGATCGTGCCCGTCTTGTCCACACAGAGGGTGTCCACCCGGGCGAGAGTCTCAATGCAGCCCAGCTCGTGCACCAAAGTCTTTTTCTGGGCCAGCCGCAGGACGCCGGCGGTCAGCGCCACGCTGGTGAGCAAATACAGCCCCTCCGGGATCATGCCCACGAGAGCCCCGACGGTATAGGCCACGCCGCCGCCGTTGCCGAAGAGGGGGCGGCCGAGCAGCCCGACCTCTTTGAAGCACAGGGCCACACCCATGGGGATGAGGAGAATGCCGATCCATTTGACCAGCCTGCTCAGGGAGTTCATCATCTCGGAGCGCTTGCGTCCGCCGGATTTTTTGGCTTCCAGCGTGAGTTTTGAGACAAAGGAGTCCGCGCCCACAGCCGTGAGCCGGGCATGGCAGTCACCGCTGACGACAAAGCTGCCGGAGAGCAGGGCGTCCCCCGGCCCCTTCTTGATTTCATCCGCCTCGCCGGTGATGAGGGCCTCATTGACCTGGCACTCGCCCGACAGCACGACGGCGTCCGCGAAGATCTGGCTTCCGGCGGCGAAAGCCACGACATCGTCCCGCGCGGTGTCGCTGATGTTTAAAGTCTGGCGCCGTCCCTCCCGGATGACCACGCCCTTCGGGGAGTTGAGGAGGCTGAGCTTGTCCAGAGTTTTCTTGCTGCGCAGTTCCTGGACGATGCCGATAAGGATGTTGGCGAGGATGACCGGCATGAAGGTCAGCTGATTGAATGCGCCCACGACGATCACGCAGGCGGCCAGAATGAAAAAGATGATGTTAAAATAGGTCAGCAGGTTGGAGGCGATGATCTGCGCTACGCTCTTGGACGGGGGTTCCACCGGCGTGTTGAGCAGCCCCGCCCGGGCGCGCTCCTCCACCTGGGCCGCGGAAAGGCCCAGGGTTGGATCGGATGACGCCACGGGCAGATTGATCCGGGGCGGCAGGGCGATATTTTTTTTGCGCAGGATTGTGATGAGCTCACCCCCAGGAAAGGACAATTCACAAGAACAACAAACAGCGAACAGCTGTAAAGCGCGCCGCCCTCGGCGCGCCGTGCCATAGTATGTGGTCAGTATAACATATCGGGAAAAGAATGTTAAGCGGGTTTTGAGAAAAATTTAGGGCATCAGGAACAATAAAAAACGGGGGCGCGTCCTCAGCCAACAACAGGCGTGTTGCCTTTGTCTTTGTCATATACGCCCCTTTTGCAGAATGCGACACATTCTCCGCATGAAATCATATCGACAATCATCAGCCTGTTTTT
>WQUU01000214.1 GCA_009781925.1 Bacillota bacterium
AGCAGGCGGAGATGATACAGGAAGAATCGGAGGAGATTTTGTAGCATGGATGACCAATCCGTATGGAAAGACAGAGTGGCAGTCAATTCTTTTATCACCCAAAAGCGCGCGGCCATTCCAAACGCTGTGGATCAAATAAATGCAATGCTTCACATTTTAAGACACAGCGGGAAGCCGATCAAGAGTTTTGTCGATTTAGGCGCGGGGGACGGGATACTCAGCCAGCTGATTTTGGAACAATTTAGTGGCGCTTATGGAGTTGCCGTAGATTTTTCGGAGCCTATGATCGAAGCGGCGCATAAAAAATTGGCAGATTATTCAGACAGGATAAAAATAGTTGAGGCTGATATTTCCAGCAGTGAGTGGCAGCAGGCTGTTTTTATGGGTGATTTCGAAAAGACGGATGCCATTGTATCGGGTTATTGTATTCACCACCTAAGCCATGGGCGGAAGTATGAGCTTTATCAGGAAATATATGATCGCCTTGAAAACGGCGGTTTGTTTATCAATATCGAGCATGTCGCGTCAAAATCCGATTGGGGCGAACTGTTAAGCGATGAAGCATTTATTGATATGATCATCTCCTATGAGAAAAATGCAAGGCCCAGGCGACAGGTGTCAGAGGAATTCCATGATAGACCGGATAAAAAGGATAATATTCTGCTCTCTGTGGATGTCCAATGCGAATGGTTACGGCTGTTGGGGTTTCAGGAGGTAGATGTATTTTTCAAGTCCTTTGAACTCGCGGTCTTTGGCGGCAAAAAAGTGTAATATAATCGGAGGAGATTTTATGAGCCACAGTTTTTTTGCCCTCATCTCCAGGCTGCGCGCCATCAGCCGCTGGGGGCTCATGCGCAACAGCCTGCCGGAGAATGTCCAGGAGCACAGCCATATGGTGGCCGTTTTGGCCCATGCCCTGGCCCTCATCCGCCGGGACGTTTTTCATGCGCCCTGCGATCCGGAGCGCTGCGCCACTTTGGCGCTTTTTCACGACGCCTCCGAGATTTTGACGGGAGATCTGCCCACGCCCATCAAGTACTTCAACGGCGAGCTCACAGCCGCCTATAAGCAGCTCGAAGCTTTGGCGGAGACCCGGCTTGCGGACTGCCTGCCGGATGAGCTGCGCGATACTTACGCGGCGCTGCTCTCCCCCGGAGCGCGGGACAACGAGCTGCTGCCGCTGGTCAAGGCCGCGGACAAGCTCTGCGCCTACATCAAGTGCATGGAGGAGCGCAAGGCCGGCAATATGGAGTTTCTCTCCGCCGAGCGCCAGACCCGCGCCGCGATTGACGCAATGGGCCTCCCTGAGGTGGACTATTTTGCGGCGCATTTTCTCCCGGCCTTCGAGCTGAATCTGGACGAGTTGCGGCAGATAACGGATAACAGGAGGAGGGATTGATTATGGGTGTCGAGGAGCACGCGCCCTACGGCGACCTGGGACTCATCGGAATGCGCGGGACAGAGGAACTCGCGGGCCGTATCGATTTTTATCTCACCCGCTGGCGGTCGGAACTCCATCCGCCGGGGCAACTGTCCATGGAGGACGCGTTTCAGTTCGAGCCCGGGCGGTTCCAGATCCAGGCGGACTGCCTGCGCTTCAACACCGGCGAGGGCAAGGCCCTCATCCAGCAGAGCGTGCGGGGCTATGACCTATACCTGCTGACCGACCCCTTCAACTATGGGGTGACCTATTCGCTGCGCGGCGTTGAGGTGCCCATGGGCCCGGACGAGCACTTCCAGGACTTAAAGCGCGTCATTGCGGCCTGCGGCGGGAAGGCGCGGCGGATCACGGTCATCATGCCCATGCTGTACGAGGGCCGGCAGCACCGCCGCTTTTCAAGGGAGTCCCTGGACTGCGCTCTGTCCCTGCAGGAGCTGTCCAACATGGGGGTGGAGAATTTTGTCACCTTCGACGCCCACGACGCCCGGGTGCAGAACGCCATCCCCCTTAAGGGCTTTGAGAACGTCCACCCCACCTATCAGATGCTCAAGGCCCTGTTTCGCGCGTACCCGGACTTCGCCATCGACAAGCGCAGCCTGATGATCGTCTCCCCCGACGAGGGCGGCATTGACCGCTGTATCTACTACTCCTCGGTGCTGGGCGTGGAGCTCGGCATGTTCTATAAGCGGAGGGACTATTCCCGCGTGGTGGACGGGCGCAACCCCATTGTCAAACAGGAGTTCTTGGGGGACAATGTGGCGGGCAAGGACGTCATCGTCGTGGACGACATGATCTCCTCCGGCGACTCCATTCTGAGCGTGGCCCACATTCTCAAGGGCTTAGGCGCGCGGCGTATCCTCATGTTCTGCAGCTTCGGCCTCTTCTCGGAGGGGCTTGAAAAGTTCGACGAGGCCTACGCCCAGGGCGCGTTCGACAAGGTGTTCACCACAAATCTGGTCTACTGCCCGGCGGAACTGCGCGCAAGGCCCTGGTATTACATGGTGGACATGTCCAAATACATCTCCTACATCATCGAGACCCTCAACCACGACTGCTCGATCTCCGAACTCCTGGAATCCGCCGGGCGGATCGAGAAGCTGTTGGGAGGGCGGAAAAAGGGCAGTGAACAGTGAACAGTGAAAGGGCAAGGAGGAACGGTATATGCGCGCTATCGTTACAGTCATCGGAAAAGACCGCGTCGGCATCATCGCGGAGGTCTGCGCGTTGCTGGCGGCCCAGGGGGTCAACATCCTGGACATCAGCCAGACGGTTTTGCGGGAATACTTCAGTATGATCATGCTGGTGGATGTCAGCGCCTGCAGGGTGTCTTTCGTAGAGCTCGGCAAACTCCTCTCCGACGCGGGGGCGGAGAGCGGGCTCTCCATCCGCGCCCAGCGGGAGGACATCTTCAACGCCATGTATAGGATTTGACCGTAAGGAACGGATTTATCCGTTTCGCTATCCCGCATAAATACATTGCGGAACGGATAAATCCGTTCCCTACAAAATCCCCATCAACAAAAACGAGGTTTTATATATGATCAATCAAGGGGAAATCCTCGAGACCATCGCAATGATTGACCAGCAGCACCTGGATGTGCGCACGATCACCATGGGCATCTCGCTGCTGGACTGCTCGGACGCCGGCGCGTGGCGGAGCTGTGAGAAAGTTTACGGCAAGATCTGCCGCCTGGCGGGGAGGCTCGTCCGGGTCGGCGAGGAGATCGAGGCTGAGTTCGGCATCCCCATCGTGAACAAGCGCGTAGCCGTCACGCCCATCGCGCTGGTCGCGGAGAGTTCGGACGCGGTCTCCTATGTCCCCTATGCCCGCGCCCTCGACCGGGCGGCGAAGGCGGTGGGCGTGGACTTTTTGGGCGGCTTTTCGGCCCTGGTGCACAAGGGCTACACCACCGGTGATCACAAGCTCACCGCCTCCATCCCGGAGGCGCTGGCCGAGACGGAGATGGTCTGCGCCAGCGTCAATGTGGCGTCAACGCGCGCCGGGATCAATATGGACGCCGTGGCCGAGATGGGCCGCGTCATCAAACAGTGCGCGGAACTGACAAAGGACAGGGACGGACTCGCCTGCGCCAAGCTGGTGGTTTTCGCCAACGCCGTGGAGGACAACCCCTTCATGGCCGGGGCCTTTCATGGGGTGGGGGAGCCGGAGTGCGCGATCAATGTGGGCGTCTCCGGCCCCGGAGTCGTCTCGCACGCCCTCCAAAGCTGTAAGGGAAAACCCTTTGACGAGGTGGCCGAGACGATTAAGAAGACCGCGTTTCACATCACCCGCATGGGCCAATTGGTGGCGCGGGAGGCTTCCACGCGACTTCACGTGCCCTTCGGCGTTGTGGATCTCTCCCTGGCGCCCACGCCGGCCATCGGGGACAGCGTGGCGGACATTCTGGAGGGCATGGGGCTCACATCCGTCGGCGCCCACGGAACCACGGCGGCGCTGGCGCTTTTGAACGACGCAGTCAAAAAAGGCGGCGTCATGGCCTCCGGCCACGTGGGGGGACTCTCCGGCGCTTTTATCCCGGTGTCCGAGGACGCGGGCATGATCCGGGCCGTTTCAGGGGGGAAGCTGAGCCTCGAAAAGCTGGAGGCCATGACCTGCGTCTGTTCCGTCGGCCTGGACATGGTGGCCGTACCCGGCAACACGCCGGCCGAGACGCTCTCCGCCATCCTCGCGGACGAGGCCGCCATCGGCGTAGTGAACAACAAGACCACCGCCGTGCGGATCATCCCGGTACCCGGCAAGACGGTGGGCGAGCGAGTGGACTTCGGCGGCCTTTTGGGCAGCGCCCCGATCATGGCGGTGAACGGCTGCGGCGCGCAGGAGTTTATCGCGCGGGGCGGGCGGATTCCCGCGCCGCTGCAGGGGCTGAGGAATTGACAGTTAACAGTTGACAATGAACAGTTAACAACGAGAAGGGAGCGCCCTATGGAACAATCCAAACTGGATCGCATCAGCGAGTTGACCCGGATCGCGCGGGAGCGGACGCTGACACCGGAGGAGTCCGCCGAACGGGAGTCTCTGCGCCGGGAGTATCTGGACGGCTGGCGGCGCGGGACGGAGGATGTGCTGGAGCACACGGTTGTGCGGGACGCGGACGGGAATATAAAAAAGTTGGAGCGAAAGGAAGAACAGCCGCAATGAAAAACACCGACAAATCCATGGAAAAACTGGTCGCCCTGTGCAAGGGGCGGGGCTTCGTTTACGCCGGGAGCGAAATCTACGGCGGCCTGGCCAACGCCTGGGACTACGGCCCCCTGGGCGTGGAGCTCAAAAACAACGTCAAGCGCGCCTGGTGGCAAAAGTTCGTGCAGGAGAGCCCCTATAACGTGGGCCTCGACTCCGCGATTCTGCTGAACCCGAAGGTGTGGCAGGCCTCCGGCCACGTGACGAACTTCAACGACCCGCTCATCGACTGCAAGGGCTGTAAAATGCGCCACCGGGCGGACAAGCTCATCGAGGACTATTGCTGGGAGCATGGCATTGCCGATGTGAACCCCGCCACGCTGGATAACGACGGCCTGATTGCAACTATCCGTGAAAAAAATATCCCCTGCCCAAACTGCGGCAAGAGCGATTTCACGGACGTGCGCAAGTTCAACATGATGTTTAAGACCTTCCAGGGCGTCACGGAGGACTCCACTACGGAGCTCTATCTGCGCCCGGAGACGGCCCAGGGCATTTTTATCAACTTCAAAAACGTCCAGCGCACCACCCGCCGGAAGATCCCCTTCGGCGTGGCGCAGATCGGCAAGAGTTTCCGCAACGAGATCACGCCGGGCAACTTCATTTTCCGCACCCGGGAATTCGAGCAGATGGAGATGGAGTTCTTCTGCGAGCCCGGTACGGAGCTTACGTGGTTTGACTACTGGCGTTCCTTCTGCCGCAACTGGCTGCTGTCTCTGGGCCTCAGAGAGGAGAGTATCCGCGCCCGCGACCATGAGAAGGCGGAGCTCTCCCACTACTCCAACGCCACCACGGACTTTGAATTTCTCTTCCCCTTTGGCTGGGGGGAGCTCTGGGGCGTGGCCAGCCGGACGAATTTCGACCTCAAAGCGCACCAGACCGCGTCCGGCCAGGACATGACCTATTATGACCCGGAGAAAAACGAGCACTATATCCCCTACGTGGTGGAACCGGCTCTGGGGCCGGATCGCATGATGCTGGCCTTTTTGATCGACGCCTACGACGAGGAGCTTGTGGACGCCGAGAAGAACGACAGCCGCGTGGTGCTGCGCCTGCACCCGGCGCTGGCTCCGATCAAGTGCGCCGTGCTGCCCCTGTCCAAGAAGCTGGGGGAAAAGGCCGAGGCGCTGTACCGCGACCTACAAAAAAAATTCATGTGCGACTACGACGAGACCGGCTCCATCGGCAAGCGCTACCGCCGCCAGGACGAGATCGGCACGCCGTTCTGTGTCACCTACGACTTTGCCTCCGAGGAGGACGGTTGTGTCACCGTCCGGGAGCGGGACAGCATGGAGCAGGTGCGCCTGCCCATCGGGGAGATCGCGGGCTACGTCGCGGCGCGCCTGACGTTCTGATGTTATGGGCTACTTTCATTATGACCCCAACGCGCCGTTTCTTCAGATTTTCGGCAGAGAACATCTCGCGATTCTGGCGGTCTGCGCGGCGGTCTGCGTAATCCTTGTCGTCGCCGCCGCGCGGCTGGGGCAAAAGGGTTACCGGCGGCTGGAGCGGGTCGTTGTGGGGCTCATTGTGCTCTCGGAGGCGGCGCGGGAGATCGGCCTCGCGCTGAATCACGCCTACACCGTGGGCGATCTGCCGCTGCACATCTGCTCCCTGGCGGTGTTTCTCTCGCTCATCTACGCCATGCGGCCCTATAAAATCGTGGGGGAGCTCCTGTACTGCCTGTGTATGCCGGGGGCGCTGTTCGCCCTGCTCTTCCCCGGCTGGGTGGGTTCTCCGCAGACGAGCTTTTTTAGCCTCAACTCGTTTTTTGTGCATACGCTGCTGTTCTCTTATCCTCTGACTCTGCTGGCGGCAAAGCGCCTGCACCCGGAGGCGCGGCGGCTGCCGCTGTGTTTTCTTCTGCTCTTTGCCGTCGCCGTGCCGATCTACTTCTTCAACCAACGGTTCGGCTCGAATTTCTTCTTTCTCAATTATGCGCCGCAGGGCTCGCCCCTGGCCTTCTTCAGAGACAATCTGGGCTGGGGCACGCCGGGTTATATCTTCGGCTACTTCCCGCTGATCGCGGCGGTGTGGGCGCTGCTGTATACGCCGTGGGTGATCGCGGGGAGGAGAAAGAGAACATAATTGTAGGGCGCGGCGTCCTCGACGCGTCGTGCCCTACAATGCGGGACGCCCGGTGCGCGTCCCCTACGATGCGGGCGGCCCAATGCCGCCCTACGCCAACCGCTCGATCCGCTCCGCAATCTCCTCAAACCGCATTCCCCGGGACGCCTTGACCAGCACCGCGTCGCCGGGGTTTAACAATGCCGGCAGCGCCTCCATGAGCGCGGCCTTCGTCTCAAAATGCCGCGCGATGTCCCCGGCGGCGGAGGCCGTATACCGGGATAATTCCCCCGTGCAAAGGAGCAGGCCGACGCCCAGTTCCCGCGCCAGCGCCCCGATCTTTGCGTGCAGAGCGGGAGCGGTTTCGCCCAGTTCCAGCATGTTGCCCAGAATTGCCACGTGTCGGCCCGGCAAATCCATGAGGGAGCGCAGAGCGTTCTCCATAGCGGTGGGGTTGGCGTTGTAGCAGTCGTCGTAGAGGGTCAGAAAGCCGGTGTCTTTGACCCTGGCTCTGTGGCCCACGGCCGCATAGGCGGCGATGCCCCCGGTGATCTCCGCATCGCTGAGGCCCAGCTCAAAGCCCACGGCGGCTCCGGCCAGGGCGGTATAGACCATGTGCTGTCCGAAGCCGGGGATTTGGACTTGAAGCCGCCGCCCGCCCCGGACGATGTCGCAGCGCGCGCCGGTCTCGCCGAGGCTGAGCGCCTGCTCCGCGCGGACGGCGCAGTGTGCGCCCAGGCCATAGAGGAGTTTGCGCTGCGCGCAATCCAAGGCCGACAGAAGGGGGTCGTCCCCGTTTAAGACGACGAGGCCCTTTTCCGTCATGCCCAGCAGAATCTCAGACTTCGCCTTTAAGACGCCTTCCCGGCTGCCCAGATTCTCCAGGTGCGCGTCGCCGATGACGGTGAACACGGCGATGTCGGGCCGCACAAGCTCCGTGAGCCGGGCCATCTCCCCAAAGTGGGAGATGCCCATCTCAACTACGGCGGCCTCGTGCCAGGGCTCGACGCCGAAAATGGTGAGGGGGACGCCCAGCTCGTTGTTGTAGTTGCCCGGCGTCTTGTGGACGGAAAAACGCGCGCCGAGCACCGAGGCGATCATCTCTTTTGTCGTGGTCTTGCCCACGCTGCCCGTCACGCCGATGACGGGGATAGAGAGTGTGCTTCGATACCAGGCGGCCAGGGCGCGCAGCGCGGCCTCCACATCCGGCACGAGGATGACCGGCCCGGTTCCGTCCGCTGTCGCCGTCCCCTCCGGGATATGGGCCGCCAGGGCGCAGGCCGCGCCCCGCGCAAAGGCGCTCCCGATAAAGTCGTGGCCGTCCGCGTGTTGCCCCTTGATGGCGGCAAAGAGACAGCCGGGCTGTACCACTCGGCTGTCTATGGCGACAGAGGTCACGGGCGCGCCGGAGGGGGCGCTGAGGCAAACCCCCGGCGCTCCGCGCCACCCCCTTTCAAAAGGGGGCAACTGCCCGCCCGCGACGCGGGCGATTTCGGAGATGGGCGTGGGCCTCATATGGGTGTCTCACCTGCCTTTACACGGGAGTATTGTAACATAAAAAAGATGCGATGGCAATGCAAAAGGCGCGGAGGACGGGCATGGAAGTAAATTGACATAATGCGACAAATAAATCTATAATTGGTTAAAATATACAAATAGGGGGGGGCAAATTTTGTATATTATTGGAATTGATAAAATATAAAAATACTGTATAATATAGCCATAGATTGTAAAAAAACGGCACAGATATTTGTGCAAAATTTAGAAATAAATGGAAGAAAGGGTGGGTGATTCCAATAAGATAGGGCAGCAGGTTCCATAAGGAGACATGTACTTATGGAAAGCAGCAATTACTATGTACAAACTGAAAAAATAATAGTTAAAGGAGAATGACAATGAAAAGAACTCA
The DNA here is from genome assembly GCA_009781925.1 of Bacillota bacterium. Classification (GTDB taxonomy): domain Bacteria; phylum Bacillota; class Clostridia; order Oscillospirales; family Oscillospiraceae; genus WQUU01. The sequence continues at coordinate 8,620 of WQUU01000214.1, forward strand.
CAAAGCGCTATTTTCGCTTCTTATTGCTGTATGCCTAGCTTTTAGTTGCTTTATAAGTGTTTTCGCAACAGAGGCTGAAAGCAGTGAGGTGCCGATTAAGGCAACAGCTGAAAATGCCGATCAAATTTTATTAGATTTCGGCATGGATTCTGATTTTGTAGCTGGAATGGCCGTGAATGAAAAAATTGATTTGGCACAAGCAGTATTGACTAATCCAGAAACTGTCGGTTATATAACAACCAGAAGTGAGAGTGATGAAGTATCGGTTATTGAATGGGTTGTCAATTCGACTGATGTTCAGCTTTTGCAGTCAGGAATGAATAAAGATGATCTGAAAATGTATAGGAAAACCATTAATGATTTGCAAAAGATGACCTTTAAGGAATTGAAAGACAAATATGGCAAAGGCAGAAGTGATGAAGCAATAAAAATGGTAATGATGGCTTTAAAGCCCAACAAAGATTACACTAATAAAAAGGTAGATAGTAATGTTGTTACAAGTTCCGGAGATATTGCAAGCACACAATTAAGCTTAACCCGTACTGTTTATGACAATCGTACAACAACGGGTAAGCCCGTCTCTTTCAGGGCATCTGTTAATTACAATTGGATACAGATGCCATTTTTCTTTCTAAATGATGAAATTGCAATTGCTTGGGGTGGTTCCCTAGATGTAACTGATATATATAGGACAGATATATATCAGTGGACAGATAATGCTGGTCTACATAGTGTTACTCTTTCTGCATCCGGAACAACTTCTGCGTATGATTGTCTGGGAAAAGTAAGTAGTACGGCTGTTATATCAAACAACATTGGATTATTATGCAAACATCAAGAAGCAGAAAATAACGGTATGGGCACTGCAAAATGTGGTTATGTTTATGCAACTCTTTACAAAAATACTAGCAACACCAATTTTGCGACAAAAATTTTGGCGCAATATGGGCACAGAGTACCTGCTGTAACTAATACTTCTTTATCCTTTAAATCGGGACCGGCAATTACATTGGGGACTGGTATGGACTACTCACAACAAATATACTATAACATCACCGTGTGATTATTAGAATATGGGAGGTATGGGAAAAGAGGGATTAGCCCCTTTTGCTATACCTCCCATAAAATCGACTTAAAATTAAGAAAGGCAAAACATGAAAAATAAAATAATCTGCAAATCATTCATCATATTTGGGTCTCTATTTCTGATTGCAGTATTGTTTACCTCATATATTATGGCGTATAATAAAAATGTTTTGCCTAACAATCAATTAAAAGAGATTAATAAATCAGCTTCCGGTTTTTCATATCAGTGGGGATTATATAATCAAGGACAAGTTATTAATGAGAAAAAGGGGGAAAAAGGCATAGACATCAATATCCTAAAGGCATGGGAAATCACAAAGGGGTCTTCGGATGTAATTGTTGGCATGCTTGATTCAGGTATAGAGTTAGATAATATTGAAATAAGTGATAGTATTTATTATAATA
>WQUU01000215.1 GCA_009781925.1 Bacillota bacterium
CTTCCCATAATGATAGCTTTCTCATCATTTTTCATCACCGATATCAGTATATCACACTTAGTGTCTTGTTCATAGATTTTATTTGAGAATGGTATTATACGACGGTACAAACATATTAAGGGGAAGCCTATCGTACATTGTCAAACGATGTGGTCGTCCGCCCCTACGGAATATGTAAGCCCGGCTTTGCTGAATTTAGCTGAAGAAAATCTGTCGAACTCACGTTATATGCAGTTCCTTAATGACAACCTCTGTAAACCCGTCATTGTACCTCTGTAAACTCCTCATCGCGAGGAGCGGAGCGACGAAGCAATCCAGGAAATCCCGGTTTGTGCGTATATTGGATTGCTTCGCTCCGCTCGCAATGACCGATTTTAAGGTTTATGAGATTGCCTGATGTAAATTCAGGCAGAGGCGTTGTAGGGCGTGGGCTCTGCTCCCGCCGCCACATTTTGCCGTTCAATACCATGAAAATTGATGATGCGTTTAACGTGGCCCGTGCGGCGAATCGGGGGGCGGAACGGTCAAGACAGTTCCCTACGTAGCGCACGGATTAAATACTGGCCTAAACTTACGGCACGGCGGGAGCAGAGCCCCCGCCCTACAGAACGGGCGGGGGCGGGTAACGGTCAGTTCAGCGCTTTGACCATTTGGGGCAGCTCCAGCGTGGGATTGATCCCGGGATTGCGGCAGAATTGCTGTGCATGTGCTGGATTGCTTCGCTCCGCTCGCAATGACTTGTTAGCAATGACTTGTTAGGTTTATAGAGATTGCTTTGCTCCGCTCGCAATGACCGAATTTGAGGTTTATGAGATTGCCCGATGTAAATTCAAGCAGAGGCGTTGTAGGGCGGGGGCGGGCAGCGGTCAGTTCAGCACTTTGACCATCTGGGGCAGCTCCAGCGTGGGCTCGATCTCGAGCTTGCGGTAGACCTGCATGCCGGTGCCGGCAGGGATGAGCTTGCCGATGATCACGTTCTCCTTGAGGCCAATGAGGGGGTCCACCTTGCCGAAGATGGCGGCCTCCGTGAGCACGCGGGTGGTCTCCTGGAAGGAGGCGGCGGAGAGGAAGGAATCCGTGGCGAGGGACGCCTTTGTTATGCCCAGCAGCACGCGGGTGCCCAGGGCGGGCTCCAGGCCCTGTTCCTCCAGCAGCCTGTTGGATTCCTCGAACTCGAGCCAGTCCACATAGCTGCCGGGCAGGAAGTTGGAATCCCTGTTTTCCTCGACTTTGACGCGTTTGAGCATCTGCCGGACGATGACCTCGATGTGCTTGTCGTTGATATCGACGCCCTGGAGGCGGTATACGCGCTGCACCTCCTGGAGCATATAGTCCTGCACGCCGCGCAGGCCCTTGATTTTAAGGATGTCGTGGGGATAGACGCTGCCCTCGGTTAGCTCGTCTCCGGCCTCCACGACGTCGCCGGTATACACCTTTATCCTGGAGCCGAAGGGGATGGAATAGCTCTTGAACTCGCCCGTGACCTCGTCGGTGATGACGACCTCGCGCTGCTTCTTCTTGGTGTCGCTGACGGTGACGCGGCCGCCCTTTTCGGCGATGATGGCCAGGCCCTTGGGCTTTCGGGCCTCAAAGAGCTCCTCGACGCGGGGGAGGCCCTGCGTGATGTCCTCGTTGCTGGCGATGCCGCCGGTATGGAAGGTGCGCATGGTGAGCTGCGTGCCGGGCTCGCCTATGGACTGCGCCGCGATGATGCCCACGGTCTCCCCGATGCGCACGAGCCTGCCGGAGGCCATGTTGGCCCCGTAGCATTTGGAGCAGAGGCCCACCTTTGAGCGGCAGGTCAGTATGGTGCGGATGTGCACGCTCCCGATGCCCGCCTCCTCTATATACTCGGCCTGGTCCGCGGTGATCATGGTGTCGGCGGCGGCTATGAGCAGGCCCGTCTCGGGGTGAAAGATGTCGTCGATGGACCAGCGGCCGCGTATGCGGTCCTGGAGCGGCTCGATGGTCTCCTTGCCGTCCATGAAGGCGCTCACCCACATGCCGGGCTTTTCGGCCTCGTCGGCGACGCAGTCCCATTCGCGCACGATGATGTCCTGGGAGACGTCCACGAGGCGGCGCGTCAGATACCCGGAATCGGCCGTGCGCAGGGCGGTGTCGGCCAGGCCCTTGCGCGCGCCGTGGGCCGAGATGAAGTATTCCAGGACGGAGAGCCCCTCGCGGAAGTTGGATTTTATGGGCAGCTCAATGGTGTCGCCGTTGGGGCTGGCCATCAGCCCGCGCATCCCGGCGAGCTGCTTGATCTGGTTATTGGAGCCGCGGGCGCCGGAATTGGCCATCATGAAGATGTTGTTATAGCGCCCGAGGCCCTGTATCAGGGATTTTGTGATCTTTTCGTTGCAGTCGTTCCAGGTCTCGATCACCTTGGCGTGGCGCTCGTCGTTGGTCATGAGGCCGCGGCGGAACATGCGCGTGATGTTCTCCACCATGTTCTCCGCTTCGTCCAGATAGGTCTGCTTATCCCCGGGTATCTCCATGTCGGAGACGGAGACGGTCAGCGCGCCGCGCGTGGAATACGCGAAGCCCAGCGTCTTTATGTTGTCCAGCACGATGGCGGTGCTCGTGGAGCCGTATTTGTTGATGCAGCGGTTGATGATCCTGCCCAGCTTGTTCTTGTCGCAGAGGAAATCGACCTCGTAGCGGAACAGATTCTCCTCCGGGGCCGCCGGGGAGCGGTCCACAAAGCCGATGTCCTGGGGTATGGCCTCGTTGAAGATGATGCGCCCGACGGTGGTGTCTATCACGCGGGAGCGCGTCTCCCCGTTTATCTCCAGGGCGCGGCGGACGCGGATCTTCGCGTGGAGGGTGATGACGCCGTTGTCATAGGCCAGGATGGCCTCGTGCTCGTCCTTGAAGCATTTGCCCTCGCCCTTCTCCCCCTCCTTCTCCAGCGTGAGGTAATATATGCCGAGGACCATGTCCTGTGAGGGGACGGTGACGGGCGCGCCGTCGGAGGGCTTTAAGAGGTTATTGGGCGATAGCAGCAGGAAGCGGCACTCCGCCTGCGCCTCCACGGAGAGCGGCACGTGCACGGCCATCTGGTCCCCGTCAAAGTCCGCGTTGTAGGCCGTGCAGGCCAGCGGGTGCAGCTTGAGCGCGCGCCCCTCCACCAGGACCGGCTCGAACGCCTGTATCCCCAGGCGGTGGAGCGTCGGGGCGCGGTTGAGCATGATGGGGTGCTCCTTGATGACCCCTTCCAGCACGTCCCAGACCTCCGGCTGCAGGCGCTCCACCATGCGCTTGGCGGATTTGATGTTGTGCGCCAGCCCGTTTTCCACGAGCTTTTTCATGACGAAGGGCTTGAACAGCTCGATGGCCATCTCCTTGGGCAGGCCGCATTGATATAGTTTGAGGCTCGGCCCGACGACGATGACGGAGCGGCCGGAATAGTCCACGCGCTTGCCCAGGAGGTTCTGGCGGAAGCGCCCCTGCTTGCCCTTTAACAGATCCGAGAGGGATTTGAGCGAGCGGCTGCCGGGGCCCGTCACGGGGCGGCCGCGGCGGCCGTTGTCGATGAGGGCGTCCACGGCCTCCTGCAGCATACGCTTCTCATTGCGGACGATGATGTCCGGCGCGCCCAGATCCAGCAGCCTTTTCAGGCGGTTGTTGCGGTTGATGACGCGGCGGTACAGATCGTTCAGATCGCTGGTGGCGAAGCGCCCGCCGTCGAGCTGCACCATGGGGCGCAGATCCGGCGGGATGACCGGCATGGCGTCCAGGATCATCCATTCCGGCTTGTTGCCGGATTTATGGAAGGCCTCTATAACCTCCAGCTTCTTGATGAGGCGCACGCGCTTCTGCCCGGAGGCGTCCCGCAGGGCCTTTTTCAGCTCCTCCGATTCCTTCTCCACGTCTATCTGCTGGAGCAGCTCCTTTATGCTCTCCGCGCCCATGCCGGCGCGGAATCTTGTGCCGAATTTGTCGTAGGCGTCGCGGTATTCCTTCTCCGTCAGGAGCTGCTTGTACTGCAGCCCCGTGTCGCCGCCGTCCAGTACCACGTACGAGGCGAAGTACAGCACCTTCTCCAGCGCGCGGGGGGACATGGCCAGTATCAGGCCCATGCGGCTGGGTATCCCCCTGAAATACCAGATATGGGAGACGGGGGCGGCCAGCTCTATATGCCCCATGCGCTCGCGGCGCACCTTGGACTTGGTCACCTCCACGCCGCAGCGGTCACAGACGACGCCCTTATAGCGTATGCGCTTGTATTTGCCGCAGTGGCACTCCCAGTCCTTGTTCGGCCCGAAGATGCGCTCACAGAACAGGCCGTCGCGCTCGGGCTTTAAGGTGCGGTAATTGATGGTTTCAGGCTTTTTGACCTCGCCGCGGGACCATTCCCGGATCTTCTCCGGGGAGGCGAGGCCGATCTTTATCGAATCAAAGACGATCATTGGCTCACTGTTTTGAGTTGACAAGATAATCCTCCCAGTCAAATATAATAATAACGTGAGTTCGATTGCCCGCTTATACTACAACCGGCTAAAGCCGGAAGACTTAGTGCCGCCTGAAAGGCGGACTAAATGGCTGACCATGCGTCCGCGAAGCTGTAGATGTGTTCTGAAACCCAGATTTATTGTAACGTGAGTTCGACAGATTTCCTTTAGCGAAATTCAGCAAAGCCGAGCTTTCGTCCTCCGTAGGGGCGGACGACCCTGTCCGCCCGCTAAATTAAAAGTGTCCTATAATTACAATACCCGTTCCGAAACCTGTAGGGGCAGAGCTTGTCTCTGCCCTGAACAGGGGCAAACACAAGATTTGTCCCCAACGGCTGTAAGCTAACAAACCAATTATTTCCATATGTCAGAATATTAGCCGTAATTGCAAGTATAGAGAAGCAGTTCGGCATAAGCCTTACGTTTTTTTGTATGACGTGGGCTAAAATCTCCCCCATAATAGCGCTCAACGTATAACTTACATTTATTTCCATCTTAGCTTGCAGCCGTTGGGGTTTGCCCCTACAATAAATCGAAGTTTAAGAACACATCTACAGCTTTGCGGGCGCGGTCAGCCATTTCTTCCGCCTTTCAGGCGGCACCAAGTCTTCCGGCTTTAGCCGGTTGCACTGTAAGCGGGCAATCGAACTCACGCTATTGTAGGGGCAAACCTTGTATTTAGCTCCTGTCCGGGTCTGGGGCAGAGACAAGCTCTGCCCCTACAGGTTTCGGAACGGGTCTGATAAATAGTCGTCGTCAGCCGTCATCAGTCGTCGTAAAAATCGTCGTCGTCCAGGTCGCCGTCGATCATCGGGCCGGTTATCCTGTAGAGCTCCTCGTCGGAGAGGATCTCCTCGTCCAGGTCGACGCCGTAGACCGCGCCGATGTCCGCGGGCGGCTTCGGCTTCTTGGCGGCGCGGCCCGGCCCGCGCGGCGCGGATTTCGCGCCGGTTTTGGGCGCCGCCAGGGGGATGCCGCCGAAATCGTCGTAATCATAATCGGGGGATTTCTCGGCCTCCAACTCCGCGTCGAAGGCGTCGTCGTCGAACATATCCGCCCGGTCCAGATCGGGCTCGGCGTCGTAATCGTCGTCGAAGCCGTCGTCATCGCTGTAGCCGTCGGGCTCAAAGCCGTCCGGCCCGGCGGCGTCCGCGTCAAGCCCTTCGGCTTCAGTCGCGCCGATTTCGACAAAGTCATTCCCCAGCAGATCCTGCTCAAAGGGCGTGAGCTCCTGGAAGTCCATGCCGGCCTTCTTGTGGACGTACTGCTTGGAGCCCTCGTCGGGCTCGTTGCCCTCGATGTTTACGGCGAGCTCGTCGATGTCGTCGATGGACTCGCGTATCTCGACCTCCGTGGAATCGCCCAGCAGGACGCGTGTGTCCAGGGCCAGCGCCTGCAACTCCTTCAGCAGCACCTTAAAGGACTCGGGGACGCCCGGCTCCGGAATATTCTCGCCCTTGACTATGGATTCGTAGGTCTTGACGCGCCCGACGATGTCGTCGGACTTGACGGTGAGTATCTCCTGGAGGGTATAGGCCGCGCCGTAGGCCTCCAGCGCCCAGACCTCCATCTCGCCGAAGCGCTGCCCGCCGAACTGCGCCTTGCCGCCCAGGGGCTGCTGCGTCACCAGCGAGTACGGGCCGGTGGAGCGGGCGTGTATCTTGTCGTCCACCAGGTGATGGAGCTTGAGATAGTGCATATAGCCGACGGTGACGGGGTTGTCGAAGGGCTCCCCCGTACGCCCGTCCCGAAGCTGTATCTTGCCGTCGCGGCCGATGGGCACGCCGTGCCATTCGTCGCGGTTGTCCTTATTGAGCGCGAGGGATTCGTAGATGTCGTCGTCCACGATGCCCTTCCATTTGCGCTCGAACGCGTCCCAGTCCAGATTGGCGTAGTCGTTGGCCAGATCCAGCGTGTCCATGATGTCGATCTCGTTGGCCCCGTCGAACACCGGCGTCGCGATCTTCCAGCCCAGCACCTTGGCCGCCAGGCCCAGATGCACCTCCAGCACCTGCCCGATGTTCATGCGGGAGGGCACGCCCAGCGGGTTCAGCACGATGTCCAGCGGGCGGCCGTTGGGCAGGAAGGGCATATCCTCCACGGGCAGTATGCGGGATATGACGCCCTTGTTGCCGTGGCGCCCCGCCATCTTATCTCCGACGGATATCTTGCGCTTCTGCGCGATATAGACGCGCACGAGCTGGTTCACGCCGGGGGGCAGCTCGTCTCCGTTCTCCCGGGTGAATATCTTCACGTCCACGATGATGCCGCTCTCGCCGTGGGGCGTGCGGAGGGAGGTGTCGCGCACCTCGCGCGCCTTCTCGCCGAAGATGGCGCGCAGCAGGCGCTCCTCCGCGGTGAGCTCGGTCTCCCCTTTTGGCGTCACCTTGCCCACCAGGATGTCGTTGGGCTGGACTTCCGCGCCGATGCGGATGATGCCGTCCTCGTTCAGATCCTTCAGGGCGTCCTCCCCGACGTTGGGTATATCCCGGGTGATCTCCTCCGGGCCCAGCTTTGTGTCGCGGGATTCCGCCTCGTATTCCTCGATGTGGATGGAGGTGTACACGTCGTCCTCCACGAGCCGCTCGCTCAGGAGGATGGCGTCCTCGTAATTATAGCCCTCCCAGGTCATGAAGCCGATGAGCGGGTTCTTGCCCAGGGCCAGCTCCCCGTCGGACGTGGAGGGGCCGTCGGCGATGATCTCCCCCGCGGCGACGCGCTGGCCGGCGTTGACCAGCGGGCGCTGGTTGATGCAGGTGCCCTGGTTGGAGCGCAGGTATTTGGTCAGCCGGTATCGGTATTTCTTGCCGGTTTTATCGGTGACGGCGATCTCGTTGGAGGTGACCCGGTCCACGACGGCGTCGGACTTGGATATGACCACCACGCCGGAATCCCGCGCCGTCTTGTATTCCATGCCGGTTCCGATTAAGGGCGCCTCCGTGGACAGAAGCGGCACGGCCTGCCGCTGCATGTTGGAGCCCATCAGGGCGCGGGTGACGTCGTCGTTCTCCAGGAAGGGTATCAGCGCCGTGGCAACTGAGACGATCTGCTTGGGCGAGACGTCCATCAGGTCTATCTGCCCGCGGTCCACCTCAATGATCTCCTCACGGTAGCGGCCGGAGACCTTCCTGTGGATGAAGTGCCCGTCGTGGTCCAGGGGCTCGTTGGCCTGCGCCACCATGTAGTTCTCTTCCTCGTCGGCCGTGACGTAAATGAACTCGCGGGTGACGCGGGGTATGACGCCGGATTTGTCCACGAGGCGGTACGGCGCCTCGATAAAGCCGTATTCGTTGATGCGCGCGAATGTGGACAGGGAGTTGATCAGCCCGATGTTGGGGCCTTCCGGCGTCTCTATGGGGCACATGCGCCCGTAGTGCGAGAAATGCACGTCGCGCACCTCATAGCCGGCCCTGTCGCGGGAGAGGCCGCCGGGCCCCAGGGCCGAGAGGCGGCGCTTGTTGGCCAGCTCCCCCAGGGGATTGGTCTGGTCCATAAACTGCGAGAGCTGCGAACTGCCGAAGAATTCCTTCACGGCGGCGGTCACGGGGCGGATGTTCACCAGCGCCTGCGGCGTTATGACGTCCATGTCCTGGAGGTTCATGCGCTCCTTGACCACGCGTTCCATGCGCGCCAGCCCGATGCGGAACTGGTTCTGCAAGAGCTCCCCCACGGCGCGGATGCGGCGGTTGCCCAGATGGTCGATGTCGTCGACGTTGCCCATGCCGTAATCTATATTGATAAGGTAGTTTATTGAGGACATGATGTCCTCCACCGTGATATGCTTGGGGACCAGCTTGGCCATATTGGCCTTTATCGCCTTGGCCAGCGCCTCCGGCTCCGGGTTGTTCGCGATGAGCTCCCGCAGCACGGGGTAATACACCCGTTCCTTTATGCCCAGGGATTTCGCGTCCAGGCCGAAGGGGGCCAGGTGCTGGTCCGCGTTGACCGCCAGGTTGCTCAGGACCTTGGCCCTGTGGTCCCCCGCCTGAACCCAGACGAAGGCGACGCCGGAATCCTGTATGGCGTCCGCCAGCTCCGCGGTGACCGTCTGGCCCGCCTTCGCGATGACCTCGCCGGTCTCCATGTCCACGACGCTCTCCGCCAGCGCGAAATCCCTGATCCTGCTCCGAAAGCGCAGCTTCTTGTTGTATTTATACCGCCCGACACGGGCCAGATCATAGCGCTTGGCGTCGAAGAACATGCCGCGCAGCAGCGATTCCGAGGATTCGATCGTCGGCGGCTCGCCGGGGCGCACGCGCTTGTATATCTCTATGAGGCCCTCCTCATAGTTCTTGCTGATGTCCTTTTCGATGGACGCCAGGATCTTCGGCTCCTCGCCGAAGAGCTCGATGATCTGGGCGTCCGTCCCCACGCCCAGCGAGCGTATCAGCACCGTTATGGGCACCTTGCGCGTCCTGTCCACGCGCACGCTGAACACGTCGTTGCTGTCCGTCTCATACTCCAGCCAGGCGCCGCGGTTCGGTATAACCTGGGACGATATGAGCTTCTTCCCGGTCTTGTCGTATTCGGAGGTGTAATAGATGCCCGGGGAGCGCACGAGCTGGCTGATTATGACGCGCTCAGCCCCGTTGATGATGAAGGTGCCGGTGTCCGTCATCAGCGGGAAATCCCCCATGAACGTGTCCTGCTCCTTGATCTCGTCCGATTCTTTGTTATACAGGCGGCACTTCACCCTTAGCGGCGTCGCGTAGGTGGCGTCGCGCTCCTTGCATTCCTCAATGGAGTACTTCGGCTCCGGGTCCAGCGTGAAGCCGATAAAATCCAGTATGAGGTTGTTGTTGTAGTCCGTGATGGGGGAGATGTCCTGAAAGACCTCGTCCAGGCCCTCCTCCAGGAACCAGCGGTAACTGTCCTTCTGCACCTCGATGAGGTTCGGTATCTCCAGAACCTCGTCGATCTTGGAATAGCTCATCCTGACGACATTGCCCTGCCTGATGGGATGCACTCTGCCTTTGTCCATGCTTCACACTCCTTGGGGATTGGGTGGCGGCCGCCGCGCCGGCCGCCGGCGCGCCCGCCCGGGCGCGCAAAAAACGCGGATTGTCTTACGCCGGATTAAGATTTGAAATAAGGCTGATGAAACGGCGGGGTGTCAAACCGCCCCATTGGGATATTAAAACGGCATGAATACGACCTTTTGCGGTACAAACGCGACCCTTTAAGATATCAAACCGCGACCTTTTGACATTAATTTTTTGATATTAATTTGGCATCAATTTTTTGATGAGAAAAAGTGTTGAAAAAATTATGTTTGTATGTTATAATAGAACGGTATGGAGAAAAAAGTAAACGGTCATACGCCTAATATTGTATGCCCTGTGATTTGATTTGTCAAGCGTTTTTTAATTTTTTCCATACCCTTTTTTTGACATTTTTTTCGCGTTTTTTCGGCTTAAGCGCGAAAAAAGCGGGCAAAGCATAATGCCCGCCCGCCGAATATAAACAATTAAGGGAACCTCTAAAAACCCTTGGTACGTCATTGCGAGCGATCCGTCATTGCGAGCGGTCCGTCATTGCGAATGGTTCGTCATTGCGAGCGGAGCGAAGCAATCCAAGTTCACGCTGAATTCAGGTTTTTCTGGATTGCTTCGTCGCGCTGCTCCTCGCAATGACGGATTTATAGAG
>WQUU01000216.1 GCA_009781925.1 Bacillota bacterium
TCGTGGCGCTGATTCTGCTGCGCCGGTCATCCGTAAGTTTTAATTACGAGCGATTGCTGCAGTGAGGGTTTAGATGGCGAAAATAAAAAATATACAATGAGTTTGACCCGCCGAGGAAGCGGAAATTCTACATCAAGGTGGAAGGAAATACAGCAAAATCAAAATCTTAGGAGGGATCGGTATGATGATCACTGCAAAGCAGGCCGAGGAACAGGCAGTGCTCAACCTCGCCTACGCCATCTGCGCGGCGGCGCGGACGGCGCCCAAAGCCTGTGGCATCGACCAGACGGACACAGCGGTGTTGACCGGTGAGGATAAAGCCTGTCTCGCGGAGGAGATGCGACGGATCGGCGGGAGCCAGGGTGAAAAGGGCGCGGCGATGATCCGAGACGCCGGCAATGTGGACGTGAGCGCCGCTGTGGTTTTGGTCGGCGCAAAGTACGAAACCCGCGGGCTGAACGAGCGATGCCGGTTGTGCGGCTTCGAGAACTGCGCCGCCTGCAAATCCGCCGGCGCAACTTGCGTGTTCGCGCCGATGGATCTGGGAATCGCGCTGGGTTCGGCGGTGGCGCTGGCTGCCGACAGCCGGATCGACAACCGGATCATGTTCACCATCGGCAAGGCAGCCGCCTCGCTGGGCCTTCTGGGCGCGTATAAGCTCATCATGGGCATTCCGCTGTCGGTGTCCGGTAAATCGCCCTTCTTCGACCGAAAGTAGAGAAAACCATGGATTTTCGTTATATCGCGGTCACGGCGTTCGCGCTGCTCATCGTTTTGGTGCTCATTCGCGCCGCGATTCTCCGGCGACAGGGCATAAAAGTGATCATCTTCGGGGAGACGGACAAGAGCGATTTTCTGCTGATCCTCCCGATCCTGTTTTTCGTCTACGCGCTGATCGGCCTGCCCCTGCCGGAACTCTTAAAACACCGGGCGCTCGACAGCGAGCTCCTCGGCTGGTGCGGAGTCGCCCTGTGTGCCGCCGCGCTGGTCTGGTTCGCCGTGACACTCCGGCATTTCGGGAGTTCCTTCCGTGTGGGGATCGACGAGAACACAAAAGAGAAGCTAATTACCGGCGGTACGTTCTCCCTCAGTCGAAATCCGCTCTATATCGGCTTTGACGTCTTCTTTATCGGGCAGCTGCTGATCGCGCCGAACCTCGCCTCGCTGATCGTCGTCCTGTTCTTCGGGGCGGTGATCCATCGGCAGATTCTGCGGGAGGAGAAGTTCCTGCGGGCGCATTACGGGCAGGAATATGCGGACTATTGCGGCAAAGTCAGACGATATTTATGAGGGGAGCCAGAACAAAATGAACATCACAGTGATCAACGGCACGGAACATAGGGGCTGCACATTCGCCATGAAGGAGTTGTTTCTCACGGCAATGGGCGAAGGGCATGCCGTCACCGAATACGTTTTGCCGCGCGACTGCCCGGCGTTTTGCACCGGCTGCAAAGCGTGTTTTTACCGCGACATCAGCGTCTGTCCCCACGCGCGATACACCGTCCCGATCTGGGAGAGCATCCTGGCTGCGGACTTGCTGATTTTTACCTCCCCGACCTATGTGTTTCACGTCACCGCACAGATGAAAGCGCTCCTTGACCATTACGGCACGAAGTGGATGGCGCATTCCCCGGAAGCGCCCATGTTCCGCAAGCAGGCGGTCATCCTCGTAAACGCCATCGGCCAGGGCATGGGCAAGACCGCGAAGGATATCAAGGACAGCCTGGATTTTTGGGGCGTCGCCCATACAACTGTCATCAAGCAGGCGATGTTTCAGGCAAAATGGGAGGATGTGTCAGACAAAAGAAAGACCGCCGCGAGGAAAAAGTGCGAAGCGGCGGCCGCCAGAGTGAAATCCGTGAAAACCATTAAACCGCGCCTGAAGATCGAGGGGATCTTTGCCGTGATGAAAATGGCGCAGAAGATGATCGACAAAGGCGAGCGCAAGGCGGGCCGCGAGCACACAAAGGATTACTTATACTGGAAAGAACACGGCTGGCTGGACGGCAAAAAGCCCTGGAAGTGAGGCGCGCATATGGCGGGAACCAAAACCATTGACGAATACATCGCACAGTTCCCGGCGGAGCGGCAGGCAGTCCTGCAACAGATTCGGCGAGCGATCCGCGAGGCCGCGCCGGACGCCGAGGAGCGGATCAGCTACGGGATGCCCGCTTTCTGGCAGGGTGAAAACCTGATCTATTTCGCCGGCGCGAAGAACCACATCGGGATTTATCCCACCGGCAGCGGCGTGGAAGCGTTTGCCGGTCGGCTCACTCAGTATGGGCTATCAAAAGGGACTATCCGCATTCCGTGGAATCAGCCGGCGCCTTATGATTTGATCGCGGACATCACGCGATTCCGGTTGGCGGAAGCGGAGGCGAAGCGAAAATGAGTGGGAAAATCTATGAATATGACGCTGAGATAAAATCATCCGAGATCGGCAAGGGCGGAACTTATGTCGCGTTTCCCTACGATATACGCGAGGAATTTGGGAAGGGCCGGGTCTTTGTCCATGCCACCTTTGATGGAGAGCCATATGACGGCAACATCGTCAACATGGGCGTGAAGAACCCGGACGGTTCGGTCTGCTACATCCTCGGCGTCTTGAAAGGAATCCGGGCGAAAATCGGCAAACAGCCCGGCGACACCGTCCATGTGACGGTACAAGAGCCTCTCCGGACGCCTTCCCGGGCCTGAAGGACTTGCTCACGCTAGGTGCCTATTCGACGACCCGCAGGGCATAAACATATTGGTTGATGTCGGCGAGCGCGGCTTTGAACTCGCGTTCGCCCTCGACGCCGATTTTCAGGCCGAAGTCGGAAATGGCGGGACACCTCCTTAATATTTCCATATTGAATATTGATGTAATTGAAATAATGTGATAAAATGTCTGGGAAAGGTTGGGAATAACCAGGCAATGTGTATGTAATACTTTGAAAAGTTACCATAGAAAAAATCCTGCCGCAAAAAGTAAAAAGAGTTAATCGCGCTGCCGATTGCGTCAATCCAGCCCGGCCCCAACCACATCGTCAATCGTCCACTCCCGCTTCGGCTTTTCCAGCCCCAGCCACTGCTTGTGACAGGCCCATAAGTCCAGAAACAGTCCGATGGGCATGAGCCAAAAGTCCCCGCGCACATGCCCATTTGCACCGTGGCGAACATTTGCACCGTGGCGAAATAGAGCAGCCGGGTAAACGTCTCCTGATCGCTTACCTACCCGGCCGCCGCGTTTTTTGACGCGCTGTCCCCGGTGCCCTCGCTCTCGACGTTGTGGGCTGTGACCTTGAACATGGCCTTCGTGATGGCGTTTTTGTGCTCCGCCAGATTCAGCGGCGTGGTGAGCAAATTCCCCACGGCGTCATAGGTGTAGCCGGTGGTCGTGCCGTCGATGTTGGCCACTTGTGTAGTGCGGTAGAGCGCGTCGTAGGTGAACCCTATTGTACCATTCTTATCCTGCGCGGTCAACAGGTTCCCGCAGGCGTCGTAGGCGTTTACGGTGCTGTTGCCGAGCTCGTCCGTGGTTTTCAGCGCCCGGCCCAGTGCGTCGTATTCCGAAGTGCGGAAGCTGTTGTCCGGGTTTGTCGTCCGGACAAGCCGGTTCAGCGCGTCGTAGGCATAGGCCGTGACGTTATGCAGCGCGTCGGCGGAGCGCAGCAGGTTGCCGCCCAGATCATAGGTATACGCGGTCACCCCGCCGTTGGGATCGGTGACGGAGACCGCCCGGCCCATGGCGTCGTAGGCGGTCGCGGTGACATTACCCGCGCCGTCCGTGGACGTGATCACGCGGTTCAGCG
>WQUU01000217.1 GCA_009781925.1 Bacillota bacterium
ATCTGCTCCAAATGCGGCGTGGCGACCCTGTCCATCAGTTATTATGACCTGGGCTACGCCACCGGCCAAATGGCGGCCAAGGTTCTGACGGGTCAGGCCGACATCAGCACTATGGCTGTCCAGTTCGCGCCGAAATTTACAAAGGAGTATAACGCCGGCAACTGCACGGCGCTGGGGATCACGCCGCCGTCGGACTACGTGGCGATCGGCGGATAAACTGATAAATTGTCATTACGAGGAACAGCGTGACGAAGCAATCCAGAAAGTCCCGATATATGAACCTTTCTATCTGGATTGCTTCGCTTCGCTCGCAATGACAGGAGAAAAAGATGCCGGACAAGGAGTTTCTGCTCTATCAATCCCTGCGGGGACAGCATTTGATCGGCAAAGCGCCGAAAAATATTGTCGTGTCCGAGCTCTGCGGGCTCCAGGCGCAGTTCCAGAACAACCCCGGCCACGCCCTGCGCGTCCGCGCAGAGGATTTTACTGAACCCGGCTGGAGCGGAGGTCTGGTAAAGCTCTGGACGCTGCGCGGCACTCTCCACGCCGTTTTGGAATCCGAGGCGGGGCTGTTTCTCTCCGCGCGGCCCGCGGAGCACTGGGACGACAGCTGGGACATCCCCCGAGAGGTAAAACCCTATTGGGCAGAGTTTATTCTCGATCAGGTCAAAAGCGGCAACGGCGAGCGGGAACATCTGAAAAAGGCCTGTGCGGATCAGGGTATGGAACCGGAACTGCTAAGCAGGGTCTTTTACGGCTGGGGCGGGCTCCTGAGCGACATGTGCCGCCGCGGCCTTGTCGCATACTCCTGCGGCGCGGGCAAGCGTTTTGTGCCGCTGGAAAACGTCTCGTCTTGGGAGAGGGACACCGCCAGGGCCGAGATTCTGCGCCGGTATTTCTGGGCTTACGGCCTCGCCACACTGAGCGATTGCCAATATTTCACGTATTACAAGAGGGCCGAGATCCTGCGGCTGATTGAAAAATTCAGCCTCCCTTTAAAGAGCCTGATCCTCGACAGCAAAGAGTATTTTTATCTGCAAGAACACGAGAGCGGCGCCGACATCCCTCACGTGCTGTTCTTGGCGGGCTTTGATCAGCTGCTTCTCGGCTACAAAGACCGCACCCGCATGATGCGCGAGGAGAACCGGCGCGACGTCACCACCAATACCGGAATCGTCATGCCGACCTTATTGGTTGACGGGCTGCTCAGCGCCAGGTGGAAGAAAAACGCCTCGGCGGTGGCGATCGCGCCGTTTCGGAAGATTTCGGCTGTGAATCGAAAAAGGGTTGTGCGGGAGGCCGAGAGGCTGTTCGGAGCCGTGGCGGTGAAATTTGAAACATCGTAGGGAACGGATTTATCTGTTCCGCCTACGGATATACCCCGGAACGGATAAATCCGTTCCCTACACAAAAAACGAACACCCCCGATACGTCAAATATCGGGGGTGTTCGTTTACGCAAAGCACCTCGACAGGATCGCCGCGACCTCGGCCCTTGTCGCGGTGCCGAGGGGATCCAAGATACCGCCCCCCTGGCCGGTGATGTAACCCTGCGCCGCCGCCCAGCGCATGGCCTCCAGCGCCCAGCCGTCGATCTTGTCCCCATCGGTAAATCCCGTGATGTCCGGGCTCCCGGTCGGAGATCCAAAATAGCGGTACAGGACGGCGGTCATCTGTTCCCGGGTCACGCTGGTATTGGGGTCAAAGAGGCCGCCTCCCACGCCGTTGACAATGCTGTCCTGACTGGCCCAGGCGATGGGGTCAGAGTACCACTGTCCGTCCGGCACGTCGGAAAAGCCGTTGCCGCCCGTGACGGCGGGGCTGCCCGCGGCGCGGTAGAGCACCGTGACCAGCATGGCCCGGTTCATCTGACCCTGGGGATCAAAGAGTCCGTCACCGACACCGTTAAAGTAACCCCGGTCGGAGACAAACTCCACGGCGTTGTAGAACCAGGCGTCAGCGGGCACGTCGGAATATCGCAGGGGCGGCGACACCGTGACGGGGATGCTGACAGTCAGGTCTCCGGCGGTGACGGTGATAGCTCCCTGAGACACCGCCTGGGCGGATACGGCGGTAAAACCGCCATCCGGCGCGATTGTCCCCACATCCGCACTGGCGGCCCAGGTAAAGCAGCTGTCCGTGGACAATAGCGCCACATGGTTTGACTTTGCCAAGGCCATGAGGTTCACGCTCTGGCCAGTGATCAGATTGAGGGCGGTCACAGTTTTGCCGCTGGCCTCATCTTGGACGGCAATCTCGTCCGGCGTCTCCACCACGGTGAGAGCCGCCGTGCCGGAGAGCGCGTTCGAGGCGGTCGCGGTGACCTGTCCCTCCCCCGCGCACTGGGCGGTAAAAGTGCCGTCCGCACCGAATGCGCCGAGCTCCGCCGGGGCGGTCAATGCCGCGTCCGCCGGGAGCGGAGCCGCGTAACCGTTGCTGTCAGAGGCCTTGGCGGTGAACTGCACCGACACGCCCTTGAGCAGATTGACGCTGAGGGGATAGACCGCCAGGCGGTCGGCCACACCCGTGGGCCGCGCGGATGTCACCAGCATGATGTAGTTTGAGACCGTGCGCGTGTAGCCGTCCGAGGGGCCGTTAATCTGGCTCAGGGCGCTGTCGCCTATGTAAATCGCGCTCATGGCTGTGGATCCGCCGCCGTCCATACAGGTGGCCTCCGTACAGCCCAATTCGATCAGGCGTTTCGCCACCTGGGTCATGCTCTCCCCCACGGAGAGGCCGCTCTGCCTCCCATCCACGGTATAGAGAATCAGGGCGCCGTCGGGCTTGAGGCCCACGGCGCTGCGCGGTTCCGTGCTGTTGTCCAGGCCGGAGTTCACCGCGCCGCCCGTCACGAGCTTGTAGAGGGAGCCGACGGCGTAGATAACGTCCTGCCAGCCGTCGTTACAGGCGGTTGTAACGGTGATCGTATCGCCGGCATTGAGGTTGTCGATGAAGCCCTGCCGCCAGGCGTCCGCCGTGTCCGCCAAGCTCAGCACATAGGCGCCGGCCGGGATCGGCGCGGCCCCGCTGTTCCTGTCAATCTCCCGCACCGAGAGGATCAGGCTACCGCTCATGCTGAGGGAACCGGAGACGAGATCGCAGACGACCTCCCGGCCCGGCTTTGTGTTTCCGGTATCCGGGCCCCAGTCCGAGGTGAAGAGCGCAAAATCGTCGGCGGGGCGGGCCTTGTTGAGATAGAGCAGCGAGACATCCCCGTAGGCGGTATGCAGCGCGGCCGTGAGGCCGGGCTGACCCATAACGGCGCTGCCGTCAGCTTGAAAGCCCAGGGCGTTGAAACCCCCGTCCGAGCTCATCACTTTGCCGCCCTCGACCAGAATCCCCACGGGCTCGTAGTTCGGAACCGTAAAATAGTCGCCGTTGATGCCGCCGATCACGTGTACCCCCTGGGTCTGCAGCGCGGCCGCCAGGCTGGAAAAGCTCTTGGCTGCGCGGATCGGGTCGCCGGAGGCGACAATGGGAAGAACGGCGCCGCCGGGACTGAGGGTGAGATAGTTCTCACTCTGGTAGTCCAACCCCGTCCAATAGACGCCCCGGGCCAGGGCCGTTTCGGCGGTGATCGGGGTATCCCAGCCGCCGACGGGATCCCCCAGCGTGGCCGCCAGGGCGGGCACGGACAGCAATAGGATAAGCGCCAGACAAAGAGCGGCCAATCTCTTTCGTTTTTTCATCGTATGTATGCTCACTCCCCTGTGTCTATATTTCTATGACGTATCTCCAGAGCTTCTTTCTGTCCTCCTTATCCGCGCGCCCGGAGCCGCGCGGCCATATAATCGTGGGCGGCGTTCTCCAGCGTATCGTCCAGGGGCGCAAGGCTCACGCCGGGGTATTTCATGAAGAGGGCCGCGGTGAGCATATAATCCGCCAGCTTCGGATTTTTCGGCAAAATCGGGCCGTGGGCGTAAGTGCCGAAGACGTTTTGATAGCGGCAGCCCTCGGCGCCGTCGGCGCCGTTGTTGCCGTGACCGTATAGAACTTTGCCCAGGGGGGCGACGCCCGGGCCGAGGGCCGTCCTGCCGCTGTGGTTCTCAAAGCCGATCATAACACCGAGTTCCTCCCCGGCGTCGAACATCAGGTCACCGGTCAGGCGCTCACCGCCGTCTACGGTGTGGATGTTCAGCGCACCGACGCGTCCCAGAAATTCGTAAGCCCCGTCGATGGCCAGGAAGGTCTTTCCGTCCTCAATGGCGGCGCGGAGCTCCGCGCCCGCAGACGCGGGCGCACCGCCGACAGCGTCAGACCCGCCGCCGAGATAGATGAGGTCAAATTGTGACAGCCGCGCTGACTCGCCGGCGGATAACCGGGTGACATTGACCTCGATCCCCCGCCAGTTCAGACGTCTCTGCAGACATAAGATGTTCCCACGGTCGCCGGAAAATACCTCGGGGTAGAGGTGACAGATAGACAGTTCCATAGAATCCTTTCTGGGAGCGGGCCGCCGAGGGCGGCGGCCCCTACATCCAAAATTCCTTTAAGCCGTAGTCCTTGCTCAGTTTATCGCGCAATTCCATCATAGCTGTATAGGTGTGCATGATCGTGCAGGGCGCGCTTTGGGATTTGATGCGGTCAAACATCTCCCCGTAGTCCCGCACGATTCGGAGTTTGTCCGGGGGCAGACCCGCGTACTTGAGCCGCATGGCCATGTCGTCCGCCCGCGCGCCGGCGACGAACACCTCTTTGAGCCGCGCTCCCAGCGTACAGAGCTGTTCAAAATGTACATCCCAGATCCAGGAGACGTCCGTGCCGTCCCCGGTCTGGTCGTTGAGGCAAATCGCGTAGAGGAGCTCCCCCTCGGCGTTCACCAGGTAATTGAGAGCCTGGTTGCAGCCGGCTGGATTCTTGACCAAAATGAGACGGACTGTCGTCCCGCCGAGTTTGAGCTTTTCCATGCGCCCGAAACCGCGCTCAAAATTCGCGGCGGCGGCCTTCGCCGCGTCCAGGGTGAAGCCCAGGGCCAGGGCCGCGGCCACGGCCCCCGCCGCGTTATAGATGTTGTAACCGCCGGGGATGTTGATCGTAAGCGCCGTCTCCTCCCCCAGGGCGCGCAGAGAGACCGTCTGGGCGTCCTCGCCCTGGCTGAGAATACCGGTTACGCATACGTCCGGCTCCCGCCGCTTATAGCCGCAGCTGGGGCAGCGGAAGCCGCCCAGGTGGCCGTAGGTCACGTAGTCGTATTCGTACCGCGTTTTGCAGCGGATGCAGTGGGACGCGTCGCTGGGCTCGTCCGCCCGCTCTTTATAGATCTCGGTATCGACGCCGTAAAAAACCGTCTTGTTCGGCGCTTCATCCGCGATGGAGGCGGTGAGGGAGTCGTCCGCGTTGAGGCAGAGGATCGCCTCCGGCGCGTTTTGGACGCCGATTTTGATGTTTTCGAGGGTCGTGTACACGTCGCCGAAGCGGTCGAGCTGATCACCGAAGACGTTGGTCACCAGCATCACCTTGGGGCGCAGATAGGCGCAGACCTGCTTGGACGCCCCCTCGTCGCACTCGATGACGGCGCAGCGTTTCTTGGGTCTGCCGAGGAGGGTGGCGTTCTGGGCGAAGTCGCCGGTGATGCCCTGGATGAGGTTGGCCCCGCTTTTGTTGGAAAAATAGGGCCTGCCCGCGTCGATGTAGAGCTGTTCCAGCAGCCGGCAGCTGGTGGTCTTGCCGTTCGTACCGGTGACCAGGACGGTCTCCACGTCTTTTGCCAGGCGGCGCAGGATGTCCGGGCAAAGTTTGATGGCGATTTTCCCCGGCCAGGCGGTGCCTCCCCGGCGCAGGATGCGCAGCGCCAGCCGAACCATATGACTGGCGAAAACGGCGAGTGTGGTGCGTGGGTTCATAAAGACACTCCCTCAGAGCGGGAGTCAAAGTGCGAAGCGCAGAATTCGTCATAGTTCCGGAGGTTTTCCCTGAGCAGGTTCGGGATGTCCAGGCCGTAAGGGCAGCGGGTCTTGCACAGGCCGCAGTCGATGCAGTCCTCAATTTTGCGCATTTTGGCGCGCCAGTCATCCGTCAGGTAGAGGCGGGAGGGCATCCGCCTGATCAGGCGCTTCATCCGGGCGCAGTTGCAGATCTCAATATCCACGGCGCAGGGCATGCAATAGCCGCAGGAACGGCAGAACGCGCCGGAGAGTTCGGCCCGATCCTGTTCGATCACGGCCAGCAGCGCATCATCCAAAACGGGCGGATTCTCCCCCAGGGCAATCCACTCCAAGAGCTGCGCCATCGTCTCCACGCCCCAGATGGGGACAACATTGTCATATTGCTCGAGAAAGGCGCAGCAGGCGCGGGCGTCGGTGAGCAGCCCCCCCGCCAAGCCTTTCATGGCGATGAAGCCCATGTCCTTCTCTTTGCACAGAGCGGCTAAGGCCAGCTCCCGCTCCGTGGCAAGATAGCTGAAGGGAAACTGCATGGTCTCAAAATACCCGCTCTCCACCTGGGCAAAAGCCGCGTCCAGCAGATGGGCCGTGATCCCGATGTGGAGAATCTTCCCCGCGCGCTTGGCCTCCAGCGCGGCGGCAAAGGCGCCGTCCGGGTCGTCCGGATCGGGGACATTGTCCGCCATATGAAACTGGAAAAGGTCGATGTAGTCGGTTTTCAGCATCTTGAGGCTGTTGTCGATGTGCGCGGCGGCGGTCTTTTTGTCGCGGGCCTGGCTCTTTGTAGAGATTATGATCTCATGGCGGACATCGCCGAGGGCGCGGCCGAGCTTCTCCTCGCTGTCCGTATACATGTTCGCAGTGTCGAAGTAGTTAATCCCGGCGGTGAACGCGCGGCGCAGGATTCTGACGGCTTCATCCATGGGCGCGCGCTGGATGGGCAGACAGCCCATGGCGGGTTTTGTGACGTACAGGCCGGTCTTGCCCAGACGAACTTTTTTCATGATGTACCCCCTCAACGGATCAATGATTTGTGTTTCACACTATAACATATTTTTCGACGAAACACAAACATTTCATACCGTTGCGGGACTGAACGCGTCCTATTTATTTTTTCTCGTGTGACTTAAAAATCAGCGCTGCGATCGCGCCGAAGAAGACAGCGGCGCAGAGGCCGGCGGCGGCAGCCGTGAACCCTCCTGTAAAGGCGCCGAGAACGCCGTTTGCGGCCACCGCCTCCCGGACTCCCCTGGCCAGGAGGCTGCCGAACCCGAGCAGCGGCACTGTCGCCCCCGCGCCGGCCCACTTGGCAAAGGGCTCATAGACACCGACGGCCCCAAGCAGAACACCCGCTGCCACATAGACGCTCAGAATGCGCGCCGGGGTGAGTTTGGTCTTGTCCAAGAGCAGCTGTCCGATGAGGCAGAGCGCGCCGCCGACAAAGAATGTTTTCACGAATGTCCAAACGATTTCCATTCAAGTTCCTCCTTTTTTGATCGTAGGGCGCGCCGCCCCCGGCGCGCCGCTGCACCCAATCCGTGTGAGCGCGTATGAAGAACGGGCACGGCGCGCCGGGGGCGGCGCGCCCTACAACAGGGGCGCGGGATTCAATTGCCCGGATTCACATCCAGCGCGACGGCGTGGCAGATGCCGGGGATGCTCTCCCCCTGCTGGGACGTGACAGGGGACATGAGCGCCCCTGTCGCGCAGAAGAGCAGTCTTGGCCAGCGGCCCTCCAGCATTCCCTTTAAAAGGTGGCCCGACAGGACAGACGCGCTGCAGCCGCAGCCGGAACCGCCCGCGTGGGTGTCCTGGGCTGTGCCCGAATAGATCAGGACACCGCAGTCTGTGTAGCCCAGCCCCAAGTCCACGCCGTCACGCGAAAAGAGCTCCCGCAGGATGTCCTGCCCCAGATTGCCCAGATCGCCGGTGGCGATGGCGTCGTAAAAATCCGGCGCCCGGCCCGTGTCGGCAAAGTGGGCGCGCAGCGTGTCATAAGCCGCGGGGGCCATGGCCGCCCCCATGTTGTTCACGTCCGTGATCCCGGCGTCCACGATCTTCCCCGTTGTGACGTGGGTCACATAGGGCGCGGGGCCGCCGGCTTTCAGGATGACGCATCCCGCCCCCGTCACCGTCCACTGGGCGGTGGGGCTGCGCTGTCCGCCGTATTCCAGCGGCAGACGGAATTGCCGCTCGGCGGAGCAGAAATGGGAACTGGCGGTGGCGGCGCAGGCATCGGCATAGCCCCCGTCAATCACCATGGCGGCCAGGGAGAGGGCCTCCGACATGGTGGAACAGGCCCCGAAAAGCCCGAAGAAGGGGACATTGGACTCCCGCATGGCGTAGGAGGAACCGACACACTGGTTTAGGAGATCCCCGCTGAAGATGTAGTCCAGGGACGAGGGCGGGAGTTTGGCCTTGTCGCAGCAGAGAGCGAAGGCCTGCTTGAGCATGGCGCTCTCGGCCTTCTCCCAGGTCTTCTCACCGAAATAGGCGTCCTCGCTGATGAAGTCGAAGTCTGACTTGAGCGGGCCGTCTCCCTCCTTAGGGCCGACCACTGAGGCTGCTGCCGCGATCCCCGGCGGATTTTTGAGCGCTATGGTCTGCTGCCCTAATCGTTTCTCACGCATTGAGGTTCCTCCTCTTGTAGGGGCCGCACACCTGGGCGGCCCGTTGTTGCCGATTCGGGCCGCCCAGTGTGCGGCCACTACAGTAGATTTCCCGCCAAACATGAAAAAATCCGTGTCCTGCCATGGGGCGCGGATTTTTTGTTGCATCAGTCTGTGCAACGGCGGGGCATATTTGGCCTGTGGGCGAAGGGTGGTTTGGGTTTGAAACGGAAACTGGACGGCGCGGAGATTGTGAGGGGGATCGCGGATCTGGCCTTTGGCCGGGTCAACGACGCCGTCAAGCTGGCACTGTTCAACCCGGATCAGCTCGACCTGGAGAAGCTCGATCTGTCGCTGCTGTCCGAGATCAAGCGCGGGAGCAACGGGGTCGTCGAGGTGAAGCTCCTCAATCGCCTGGATGCCCTTGCTCTTCTGGCCAAACTCATCGGCAATGACGAGGGGCAGACAGCGGCGGCAGAGAGCTTCTTTCAGGCCCTGGATACAGCTGCCAAGGGGCAGTGGACAGATAACGGATAACCCTGACAGATATGAGATTCGAGAGATTTTCGGCGCAGCAGGCGAGCGCGCTGACTTGGTGGTGCGACAGCGCGGAGACGCGGGATTTTGATGCGCTCATCTGCGACGGGGCGGTGCGCAGCGGCAAGACACTGTGTATGGGGCTGTCCTTTCTCTGCTGGGCCATGGCGCGCTTTAACGGGCAACAGTTCGGGCTCTGCGGGAAGACAATCGTCTCCCTGCGGCGGAATTTTTTAAATCCGCTGTTGCCGGTTCTGCGCTCCTTTGGCTTTACCTGTGCGGACTTGGTGTCCAAAAACCACATCGACGTGTATATGGGAAGACGGCAAAACCGCTTTTACCTCTTCGGCGGGAAGGACGAGGGTTCGGCGGCGCTGATCCAGGGTGTGACGCTGGCAGGCGTGCTTTTTGACGAGGTGGCGCTCATGCCCCGCAGTTTTGTGGAGCAGGCCTGTGCCAGGTGCAGCGTCGAGGGCGGAAAGCTCTGGTTCAACTGCAACCCGGAGAGTCCGGGGCACTGGTTCTATCAGGAGTGGATTTTAAAAGCCGAAGAGCGCAGGGCGCTCTATCTGCATTTTTGCATGGCGGATAACCCCTCCCTCTCCAGGCGGATCAGGGCGCGGTACGAAAATATGTACTCCGGCGTATTTTACCGGCGCTTTATTTTGGGGGAATGGGTCGTAGCCGAAGGGCGGGTTTATGACTTCTTCGATGCGTCAATGCTGAAAGACCCTCCGCGAGAGGCGGACATCTCCGAGTATGCGGTCTCCTGCGACTACGGCACGGCGAATCCCGCCTCCTTCGGGCTCTGGGGGCGCTCGCGGGGGATCTGGTACAGGCTGCGCGAATATTATTACGACTCCCGGGCCGAGGGGGCGCAAAAAACGGACGCGGAGTATGTGCGCGCGCTGCTCGCCCTTACAGAGGGCAGGCGGCTCCGGGCGGTGGTGGTGGATCCCTCCGCCGCCAGCTTTATCGAGGCGCTCCGGCGGGAGAATCTGCCGGTGCTCAAAGCGGAGAATGACGTGCTCAGCGGCATCCGGCTGACGGCGGATCTGCTGAAAT
>WQUU01000218.1 GCA_009781925.1 Bacillota bacterium
TCCGCTGCTCGTCTGTCATGTCGTCGTCAAATTCACCCAGTTTCAATTTGGTCACGGCCTGCATCACCGAGCCGAAGACGAAAGCCTGCATGTTCTCGTCCTGTTTGGCGATGTCCACGACAAAAACATCGTTAGCCCGAATGCCGCGAATCGCGCCTTCTAACCGTACTTCGCCTTTGCCCTTATCCACCGCATCCGCGAACATACGATCATTTTCGATGGCCTTGCGGACAATGCGCCGGAATTTGCGCCAGCTCATCACCGAAATTTCTTTATTCCCTGTTCCGCCTTTTTCGCCCATTGACTGCACTTCACGCAGCATCCCTTCCCACGAATCAACGCTGTTGAACGGTGCTTGTTCGGAAACGATGAAGTTGATGATGGATTCCATAGTCTGCTGCGGGTCTTCGACGTTGGAGAAGAGCAGATCGAGGCTTTCCTTGTCCTCGTTGAAGGTGAATTTGAATCGCTTCGCCTGCTCTGCCGCCAACTGCCGATCAAACGTTTCTTTACGGACATAGCTCTTCACCCCGCCGCGCTCGGCAGCAGGGTAAAAATATTGGACGTTACGGAAAGCCTTTTCTTTCAAGCCCATGCTTGCGTACATTTCATGGTCGGCTTCGCTCAGTGTGTCGCTTGTTTCGTCGATGCAAAGCAGGTCACGGCCTTTAACATTCATGAAAATGTAGGCGACGCTTTTGCCTTGCGTTTCATCTGCCGTCAGCGTCTTCTGTTGCAGGGCATTCAACAGAAACATGGCATAGGAAGTTTTAGTCGCTAGGCCAGAGATGCCGGAGATATTCAGATGTGCCCCTTCCGGGCCGATGAGGAAGTCCGAATTAACAAACACGGGTAGGTTAATTTTTGCTTCGCCGAGACCGCTGTACATTTCCAGGTAGCCGCAGACGACGGGGTTCTTGATTTCATCCAAACCCAGCGCTTCCTGAATGTCCGCTTGCGAGCCAAGTGATACCTTCGCGCCGTTGTGGACGGGAATGTAAATATTCTGGGTGTTACCAACCACACGAGCAAAGACATAGTTCATACCGACGCGGTCGGTGTTGGAGATGGCCTTCAGTGAACCAAAATCATTTGAAAAGAATTCGGCGAGAAAACTGTCGGAATCGGTGATATGCGAAATCTCTTCGACCACGCCGTAGGTTTTGCTGCCGTGTAGGTGTTCGACTACCACCACGTCGAAGGGGTTGAGCAGCGTGTTCTTGTCTGTCCAGAAACAAAAGCTGTCTATAGTTGTAGGAACCTTTTCGGTGGCCGCCACTTTGCCGATTACTTTGCCTGATTCCTGGGTATTCGTGTCCATGCGCAGTTCCTAAAAAAGATTGATGAAGTGAGCGGTGCTACGGTACTTGCTCTTGATGAAAGTTTCCGTAAGATAGACGGGATAGAGATGATTCGCCCAGCGAGCATCTTTGCCGTAACAGACCGGGTTGCGTTCGTTCACCAGCCAAGCGCTGATATTGTCCACCTCAGGACTTTCAAGACCGTACTCCTGTTCACTGTCTGAAATCAGAATTTTCTCCACCTTAACGATGCCATCGAATGGCCCCAGGCTCTTTCGGGCATTACGCAAACGCACATACCAGACGGCGAATTTTCCCTCGACACGGTCAGTTTTGTACATTGCCGCTGGAGTCCGCTCGAAAGGTTTCAGATTGGCGATCATCCCCGCAGCACTGCGATTATTTTTGAGTTTCGCCAGTTCGGGATTGAATGCCTTCGACACGCCGACCACCCGCTTGTAGTTGTTGCGGATACGGCTGAAAGCAAAAGGATGATCTTTATCGGCGAGGCGGCTGTATTCCAGTGAGCCGTCTTTGACCAGCCAGGCCCGGTCGTTGATCAGGTTTTTCTGAACCAGCGACTGCACCATTATCTTTTCCTGCTCAATCATGTGTTCCTGAATCCGGGCGACGCCCTTATCCTCGAAATTTTCGTTCGCCTGTGTCGGATACAGCAACAGCGCATCCAAACGGACACGGTCCTGTCCGGCGTTCAATTGTTTCATGAGATCGGTAAGAAATGCGCGGTGCTGTTTTGGGTTTTTCCCTTCCGTATCAAGCTTGTCAGGGAAAGCCAGAACGGTATGCAAGGTCAGGTCACAAGCTGTGAGACGGCGTTCCTCGCGTTTACACACACCGACGCCAACCTGTCCGGCGATAATCGGGAAAACCTGCGTCCCGATAGGGATGTCGGCAATTTTGTAGGTGCGGCGTGACCCGTCAAGGAAAAGTTTGATTGCCGGTTCGCGCTCTTGCCACTGTTCGGCGATGCTGGTGATGTCACGCGAGCCTTTATAAAGAACAGTTTCTCCTTGTTCTTTCATGAACTCGCGCTCAAAGTCATCATATTCGATGAGTGATGCTCGCTCATGGTCGAGACAGCGGCGGTAAGCATCGAAACAGCGTCGCCCGGTTTTCTCTTCAAAAATGCTGATCACTTGTCCCATGATTTTTGCCGGTCTCCAGGTGTACTTGTGTTCTATTTTTTTCCAGCATCGCTTTGAATCGAAAATGGAATTATCCCGATTACGCCCCAACGCGGCCCAGAAAAGATCATAAATAGGCTAGTTGCTCATGACTCCCGGTTTTCTTTCGTGTATGTGGTGGCCGGGCCACCGCCGTGCTTGTGGATAGCGCCGGTTTTCAGCAACGCTGCCAGGGTCCGCTCGACCGTGACCTGGCTGATGCCGGGCAGCGCGTCCAGAATATCGCGTTTACCAAATGGCTTGATTTGTCCGGCGATCCATTCAGCGACTTGCTCTGGCTTGGATTTGGCGCCGCCCGTCAGGAGCATGGCGCGCACGTCCAACTCGCGGCAGGCTTTCAGCAACACGCCGAGCAAGTAACGGACGAACGGTCCATAGTCGTTCTCATTTTTATGCCAGCCTTGCGAACTCTGCTGCAACGCCTCATAGTAGGTGGCTTTGCTCTCTTCGATGATTTTCTCGATGCTGATGTATCTGCCCGCCGGATGCCCGGCGCGGTAAAACAGCAGTAACGTCAGCAGGCGGCTCATGCGTCCGTTGCTGTCGTTGAATGGATGAATGCAGAGGAAATCAAAAATAAACAGCGCGGCGAGGATCAGCCGGTCGCAGGGCGGTTGCCGCCACGCCGCCGAGAATGCCGCGCAAAGCCGTTCCATCGCTTCCGGCGTCTGCCACGCGGGAACCGGCTGAAACCTGACCAGCATCTTGCCGTCCGGGCCGGTCTCGGCAATCGCATTGTCCGAATTTTTCCACACGCCACCCGCGTTGTCGCTGGAAAAGGAGTACAGCGTCCGGTGTAGTTGCAAGATGATATTGGCAGTCGGCTCGATATGCTCGTGGCTCTCGTGGATGAGCGCAAGGACTTCACGGTAACCGGCAATTTCCCGCTCGTCGCGGTTGCGCGGCGCGGCCTCCTCAGCGACAAGCTCCCGCAGCCGCTTGTCGGTTGTGGCGATGCCTTCGATGCGGTTGGACGCGCCCGTGCTCTGAATCTTCGCGATCTCCATCAGGCTGTCCAGCGTTGTGGGATGCTGCGACAGCAGCATATCCTGCCGCCCTTTGCATTCGTGGATGGCGGTTAACAGGCCCACGATCTTCGGGGTCAGCAGGCGGATTGGCGCATTCTGGTAGTCGAACGTCTTCATCGCCATAATCTCCTTCATCAGGTTTAATCGGCATCATTTTATCCTTGTTTGATGTCGATTTCAAGACGATGAGGCAGATTTTTGTCGCCTTCCGCCACAAGATTTTCTCCAGGCCATGCGGGCAGGACATAAATCTGTGG
>WQUU01000219.1 GCA_009781925.1 Bacillota bacterium
TGTCAAGACCTGGTAAGGTTCTTCGCGTTGCTTCGAATTAAACCACATACTCCACTGCTTGTGCGGGCCCCCGTCAATTCCTTTGAGTTTCAACCTTGCGATCGTACTCCCCAGGTGGATTGCTTATTGTGTTAACTCCGGCACGGAAGGGGTCAGTCCCCCCACACCTAGCAATCATCGTTTACCGCATGGACTACCAGGGTATCTAATCCTGTTTGCTCCCCATGCTTTCGTGCCTCAGCGTCAGTTAAAGCCCAGCAGGCCGCCTTCGCCACTGGTGTTCCTCCGAATATCTACGCATTTCACCGCTACACTCGGAATTCCGCCTGCCTCTACTTCACTCAAGATAAACAGTTTTGGATGCAGCTCGAAGGTTAAGCCTTCGCATTTCACATCCAACTTGCCTACCCGCCTGCGCACCCTTTACACCCAGTAATTCCGGACAACGCTCGCTCCCTACGTATTACCGCGGCTGCTGGCACGTAGTTAGCCGGAGCTTCCTCCTCGGCTACCGTCATTGTTTCTTCACCGAAGACAAAGGTTTACAATCCGAAGACCTTCTTCCCTCACGCGGCGTTGCTGCATCAGACTTTCGTCCATTGTGCAATATCCCCACCTGCTGCCTCCCGTAGGAGTCTGGGCCGTATCTCAGTCCCAATGTGGCCGGCCAACCTCTCAGTCCGGCTACCGATCGTCGCCATGGTGGGCCGTTACCCCACCATCTAGCTAATCGGACGCGAGGCCATCTCTCAGCGGATTGCTCCTTTGATCATCGGACGATGCCGTCCAATGATATTATGCGGTATTAGCGACCGTTTCCAGTCGTTATCCCCCTCTGATAGGCAGGTTCCTCACGCGTTACTCACCCGTCCGCCACTGAACAGGAGCCAGGGCTCAGGCAGTAGATCGGCGCTTCACGCCTTATAGGGGTCTCCCCCTACTTCCTACTCCCTCAGTCCTGATCCCTGCCCCGTTCGACTTGCATGGCTTAGGCACGCCGCCAGCGTTCGTCCTGAGCCAGGATCAAACTCTCCAAAATTTGTATCCCCTCAGCTGTCTCCAGCCGCGAAAACCAATCTCAGAGCTTTGTCTCGCTCTTTCGCGCACGCTTGCGCGCTCGGCCGGCGCTTCCCCGGCCTCGTTTTCTTTCCCCATAGTTCTCACTATTTAGGAATCTTTCGGGTCCTTCTTCATCGTTGTTTAATTTCCAAGGTCCATTCCGCTAATGAGACACGCCCATCAACATCCGCCCCGCTCTCGCCTAAGGGCGCTTGACTATAATAGCAAATCCGCGTACGGATGTCAAGAACTATTTTGTGACGAGTCCGTAATCGCAAAGTGCAAAAGCAGCTGAACCGTAATTCCAGCAAGGAAAGGCCCGCCTTTCACGTCAAAAAGCCGTGAATCTTCGAAAAGGCGCATTTTTTTGTTGTGTCAAACCTTTTTGTCCCGGAATAGAATACAGCATATGGGTTTCCATGAACCCGACGTTTGGAGGGGAGCTTATGCCCGATTATTCCGGCGCCCCAGCCGTATTCCTGGGTGCGATCACCGCGAAAGGCTTTATCTCGACAGCCGAAAGTGTATACAGCGCAGGAGACGGCTGGCGCGTCTATATCCTCAAAGGAGGGCCGGGCAGCGGGAAATCCACGCTGCTCGGGCGCGCGGCCGCGGCCCCGTACGCGTCCGGCGCGCGCGCCTTCCGGGTTCCCTGCGCGAGCGACCCCCATTCACTGGACGCAATCATACTGCCCGGTCACAGGATCATGCTGGCGGACGGCACCGCCCCTCACGTGCTAGAGCCGAAGCATGTGGGGATGTGTGAAAATCTCATCAATGTCGGGGACTGCTGGGACAGCGAGGCGCTGCGAAACAGCGCTCCTGGCATTATGGCGGCAATGGGGCGCAACGCCGCGCAGCACGAGCGCGCCGCGCGGTATATCGCGGCCGCGGGCGCGCTGCTCGCCGACAACTACCGTCTGGCGCTGGAGGCGACCGACAGCGCGAAGGTCGTGAAATTCGCGACGGCCCTCGCCGGGCGGGAGCTCTCCGGCGCGGCGCCCGGCGAGGGGAAAGAGATGCGCTGCTTCCTCAGCGCGGTCACGCCGCTGGGCCCGCTGTTTTTCGAGGATACGATCTATCAGCTCTGCCCCAAGGTGTACGCGCTCGAGGACGAATACGGCGCGGTGGCCCGCATGGCGCTCGCCACGCTACGGGCAAAGTGCCTGGAGCGGAAGCTGGATATCATCACCTGCCTGTGTCCGCTGTTCGGGGAGGAAAAAGTTGACCATATTCTAATCCCGTCGCTGGGCGTGGCGTTTTGCACCTCCAACCGGCGCCACCCGGTGCGCGCCGCGCTGCGCCGCGTACACGCGCGCCGCTTCACCGACGCGCAGGCGATGCACGCGCACAAGCAGCGCCTGTCCTTCAACCGCAGGGCGGCGGGCGATTTGCTCAGCGGCGCGTCGGATATCCTGCGGGAGGCGAAAGCCTCGCATGACGAGCTGGAACAGTATTATACCGCGGCTATGGATTTCGCCAAGGCGGATGAGCTCGCGGATAAGCTTCTGGCGCGCGTCTCGGCGCAAATCGAGAATTGACTGCATAGTCAATTTGAGTATATAAGACAATGGCCGGGAGATCGTCTCCCGGCTTTTTCGCGCGCCCTTATACCCGGATTGACAAGGCGCGCGGCGGAGAGTATATTGAATTCAGATATGACAGACGGTAAAATAAGGAGATGGCGAAATGAAAGGTCTGGTCGTGGAAAAATCGGGGGCGCTGGGCGTGCGGGAGCTGCCGATGCCCAAAATAGGCGACTGCCAGGCGCTGACGAAGACGCTCGCCTGCGGCGTGTGCAACGGCACGGATATGAAGCTCATCCATCAGAACTTCAAGCTGTTTGATACATACCCCGCCGCCATCGGCCACGAGGCGGTGGGCGAGGTGGTGGAGGTGGGCAAGCGCGTCACCACATTCAAGGTCGGCGACCATGTGATGCTGCCGTTTTTGTACGGCGAGGCGGATGGCGTCTACGCCGGCTGGGGCGGCTACGCCGAGGACACCGCCGTGGATGATCTGGCCGCGCTGACGGCGAACGGGCGCGGACCGGGCACACCGGGCTTCGCGGAGTCGGCTTTCGCGCAGACGAAGATCCCGCGGGAGCTCGACCCCGTGGAGGCCACGATGATCGTCACGTTCCGCGAGGTGCTCTCCGCCATGGTCCGTTTCGGGTTCCGGGCCAACGAGTCCGTCGTCATCTTCGGCGCGGGGCCGGTGGGGCTGTGCTTCACCCGCTTCGCGAAGCTGCTGGGGATGCGCCCCGTCGTCACGCTGGATATTGTGGAGGACAAGCTGGCCCAGGCCAAGGCGCTCGGCGCCGATTATGCGCTGAACAGCTCCGGCGATGTGGTCGCCGACATCCACCGGCTGCTGCCGGAGGGCGCGGACAACGTCGTGGACGCGGTGGGCATAAACGCGCTCATCAACACCGCGATGGAGCTTATCAAGTACAACGGAAAAATCTGCTGCTACGGCATCTCGCCGAAGCTGGATATGACGCTCGACTGGAGCCGCGCGCCGTACAACTGGCAGCTTCATTTTGTGCAGTGGCCGCTTAAAAACGAGGAGTATCTGGCCCACAACCAAATCATGGGCTGGATGGAGACCGGCGTGCTGCGCCCGGCCGACTTCATCTCCGACGTGTTCGACTTTGAGAACATCCTGGACGCATTTAAGATGGTGGAGGAGAAGCGGACAAGGAAGAAGATTGTGATACGAT
>WQUU01000220.1 GCA_009781925.1 Bacillota bacterium
ACGGATTTATCCGTTCCGTAAACCGAGAATTCGGGATTTTCGTGCCTGTCGGAACGGATAAATCCGTTCCCTACAAAAATTTCCACCGTAAATTAGTGCATATGGGGCGCTCCCTCAGTCAGCGGACGGCGCAAGGACGGCGCGCTGACAGCTCCCTCGAAGAGGGAGCCACGGCGCCTCGCAATCAGTGTATACAGACTTTGTAGTATGGATATTGATTAATATGGACGAAATCCAAATCGAATTCTACCCCCCCGAGACGCTAAAACTCTCCCCCATCGAGACAGACGGCCTGATTTTGGACATCGGCGGCGGGGGAGAGGGCGTCATCGGAAAACTCTGCGGCAGGCGCGTTGTCAGCATCGACCTCGACCGGCAAGAGTTGGAAGAGGTTCAAAACGACGCGCTGAAACTCGTCATGGACGCGGGGAACCTCAAATTTTTAGACGGCAGCTTTGAAGCTGCCGCCGCGTTTTTTTCGCTGATGTTTCTCGAGGAAGACCGTCTGGGTGACGTGTTCGCCGAGGTCTACCGCGTGCTGAAACCCGGCGGCGTGTTCTACATCTGGGACTTGGCGATGGAGGGGGCCGAGGCGGGGGAACCCCCGATCGTCTGCGTCCCGTTAGACATCGAATTGCCGTTTGAGCGCTTGCATGCGGACTACGGCTGCGCGCGGCGGACGCAGAGCGCGGCGTCGCTGGCCGCGCTGGCGCGGGCGGCGGGCTTTGCGGCGGTGGAGGATGAGAGCAGGGGGAGGATGATTGTGATGAGGGCGGCGGGGCGCGGCACGCAGTAGCACGCGATCCACACGCGACCGCCCGGATAGGGCGGAAACTGCCGCAAAACGGGTCGTCGAGGACGGGATTGTAGCAAGACGGGTCGTCGAGGACGCCGACCCCTACGGAATATTGTAGGGGGCGGCCTCCCGGACGCCCCGTTCTTGCTATGTTGTTCCTCCCGTTTGCTGTGCTGTCTCCCGTTTTTCTTTGACAAAGTTCGACCTTGTGATATAATAAAAATTGAGAGTAAAAGTTTAGCAAAAAGAATCCCCCAGAGAGGTAAGCTCCGGTGAACAAGTTCGTGACCTCAGTTGCCGCTACCGTAAAAAAATGGATCGCCGCAGCCGTCACCGCGGCTCTGATCGCGGCGGCCGCCCTTTGCGCGTGTTTTGCGTTTGGCCTGTTTGACGGCAGAGGAGTCTCAGAGGTGAGCGATAAAGATTACACCGAGTTCACATACAGCGGTGAGCTAAAAAACGGGCGCTTCGACGGATACGGCACTTTAGGGTTTCAAGATGGTTTGCGCTACACCGGCAATTTCGCCGATGGGCGTTTCAGCGGCAAGGGAGAATTCAGCGACGCCGCAAAGGGCTGGAATTTTACCGGCGTTTTTGCGGACGGCCAGGTGAGCGGCGGGGTATTCCGCCGCGGTGACGGAGGAACTGTCACATACACGCCCGGCGCCGCCGGCAGCTTTACCTTTGCGGACGGCTCTGTTTATACAGGCGGCTTCCTGAACGGGCTGGCCGAGGGCGAGGGCGCCTATACGGACGCCTCGGGGCGGATTGTATATCAGGGCGGCTTTAAGCAGGGGCAGTTTGACGGCTGGGGCGTCTATTTCAGCCCGGCGGGCTGGTCGTATGCGGGTTGGTTTAAAAACGGCCTCTTCGACGGGGAGGGCCTGGTGACCGAGGAGGAAGAGACCATACGCGGCGTATGGGCAGACGGGAAGCAGGTAACGCGCTATGAATCGGATTAAGTGGTTTGGCGCGGTGCGCGTGTACGGCCTCTTCCTCGTACTGGGGTACCATTTGTTTTACGGCGCGTTCCCTGGCGGTTTTTTGGGTGTGGATATTTTCTTTACCTTTTCGGGTTTTTTGATCACCGCGCTGATTCTGGAGGAAGTTCGCAAAAATAAAAAGTTCGCTCTGTTTCAGTTTTATAAGCGGCGCGTCCGGCGCGTCGCGATTCCGCTGTTTTTTGCCGTTGTCTTTACCCTTCCGTTCCTGCTCCTGATCTCGCCCGATTTTTCGGTGGGAATCGCCAAACAGGTGACGGCGGCTTTCGGCTTCGTGACAAACTGGGTCGAGATCTTCACCGGCGGCAGTTACGAGGCGCAAATGCTCCCCTCAGTGTACATACACATCTGGTCACTGGCCGTTGAAATGCAGTTTTATCTCGCCTGGGGGCTGCTCTGCGCGCTGCTGGCGCTGCTGTCGAACGTCACCGCAAGGAAAAGCGGAAAGAGCGGTTTTGCCTGTTTCAGGCTGTCCGTCGCCGGAATTTCCGGCGCGCTCGCCCTGGGTTCCTATCTGCTGACACAGAGCATGTACAACGCGAACGCCAGTCTGAACGCGATTTATTTCAATACCTTCACGCGCCTGCTGCCGTTCTTCATCGGCGCGCTCGCAGCCGCCGTTTGGGGCCTGCGGGAAGACCGGGAGATTGCGGACGCGCCGCGTCCCCGGCACGCCAAACTGAAAACAGCCGCGCTGATCGCCTCTGTCCTTCTGGCGGCGGTCTTGATCTTTGGGGAGGCGCTCCGGTTTAAGTTCGGCGACGCGTATATCTACCGCTTTGGCTTTTTGGTCACGCCGCTTCTGACCGTCGGCATCATCTCCGGCGCGCACGGGCTCCACAATCTGACTCCGCCGCATGTGAAGGAGCCAAAGCTGCTCACAGCCGGCGCGGATCTGTCCTATGACGCGTACCTGTACCACTGGCCTTTTTACATCGTCTTCTCGGCGCTGATCCTGAACAACACCGTGGCGGCCCTTCTGACTCTGGCGGCCACATTCCTGTTCTCGGCCTTCTCGTTTTACGTGGCAGAGCGCGTTTTCGGCGCCAGACATTACAGACAGAGGCTCAAACACAGGGGGTTTGCCGTTTCAGCCGTCTTGGTTGCCGTGATTTTCTCGGCGGCGATGGGCGGGCTCGTGATCGGCAGAGCGCCCGCGATGACGAGCATCGAGACCGACTTCGCCGTCAACAATGTCGCGCAGGACGCGCGGAATGTTGCATCTCTGGCGCAGAATCTCGGCGCGGTCAAACAAATCCCTGTGGTTTATGCGGCGGATGAGACCCCGCTGCAGGCGAAGCTTTTGCCCGCGGACGACACCGTGCCCGCGTTCGGAGAGCAGGCCCAGCCGCCTTCACCGCCGCCGGAGCCTGCCCCGCCGGAGCGCCCCGCCGGCGTCACCCTGATCGGCGATTCTGTCGCGCTGGGGGCGCAGACGGCGCTGGTCAAGGCGATTCCGGACTGCAGTGTTGACGCGCAGGTCTCCCGCGCGACGGCCGCGGGGATCGACGTCCTGGCGGATCTGCAGGCGAAGGGCGAGCTGCGCGAATACGTGGTGATCGCGCTGGGTACGAACGGCTCATCCGACTACGAAAAGCAACTGACGCAGATCATTGACCTGATAGAGCCCGGACACAGGCTGGTGTTTGTGACGCCCTTTGACGGGAGAGCGAACGAGAATGCAAAACTGACCAACGCCACTGCGGAATGGGAGCGGACGCTGCCGGATCAGTATGACTTCGTCACCATCGCCGACTGGAACGCCCTCGCGGGAGAGCACTTGGACGCGTTGGCAAAGGACAAGGTGCACATGGGGGGAGACTCGGCGAGGGAGCTGTACACCGGCTGCGTGGCCGCGGCGCTGAACATCGCCGCGGGCAAACCGGCGAAAGAGGGAATTTAACAATTTTGTAAAATTCTCTTGACGTTTCCTTCCAACTGTGGTATCATAACTCTCTGCGTGGCGCGGGCGCGCCCGC
>WQUU01000221.1 GCA_009781925.1 Bacillota bacterium
GAGGAGCCGGGGCGCCATGTTCCGGATGAGGTTTCCGAGGTTTTCCAAGCCCAAGAAGTACGGATAGATGATCGATGTGACTACGATCGCAATTACGACAAAGATGATGATGGAGTTGTTGAGCGTGAAGTCAAAAACACTTTTGGCGTTGAGCGTGCGGATGCTCTCGCCGATGTTCGCAAGCCCTGCGGATTTTTTCATATGCTTCTTCCCCTTACTTTTGCGTGATATAGACATCCTGCGGGTTGAAACGAGTGGCCAGATCCATGATGAGCTCCTGGTTGATGTCCGCCCCCTCCACAAAGCCTGTCACTCTGCCGTCACACATGACCATGATCCGGTCAGCCATACCGATGAGTTCAGGCATCTCCGAGCTGATCATGATGACGCTTTTGCCGTTTGCTGTGAGATCCGCGATGATGCTGTATATCTCGTACTTCGCGCCGACGTCAATGCCGCGCGTCGGCTCGTCCATGATAAAGATGTCCGGATCGTTGGCCAGCCAGCGGCTGACAATGACCTTCTGCTGATTGCCGCCCGAGAGGGATTTGATCAGCGTGCGGATGGAGGGTGTCTTGATGCTGAGCTTATTGACGTTCTCCATCACAAGCTCATTAATTTTGGAAATGTTGAGAAAGACTTTAAACAACCGGAATTTTGACAGGGAGGCCACGCTGATATTGTCCGCGACGGAGAGCACGCTCATGATGCCGCTGCCGCGCCGATCCTCTGTGAGGAGGGCGATTTTGTTCTTGATGGCGTCTTCCGGCTTGTGCACGGTGAGGCTGTGCCCCAGATAGCGAATTTTCCCGCTGGTCTTGCCCCGCAAACCGAAGATGCCCTCCATCAGTTCCGTTCTCTGCGCGCCCACCAGGCCGGCGACGCCGAGAATCTCGCCGCGCCGGAGCGTAAAGCCGGCGTTTTTGAAGGAGCGGGGGTTGACGGAGGTAAAGTCGCTGATCTCCAAGACGGTCTCGCCCGGCACATTGTGCTTCGCGGGATAGATGTTGGTCATCTCACGGCCCACCATCTTCGTGATGATGAAGTTCGTTGTCAGCTCCGAGGATTTCCAGGTACCGATGTACTGTCCGTCGCGCATGATGGTGACTTCGTCGGAGACACGCAGGATCTCGTCCATCTTGTGAGAGATGTAAATAACCGCACAGCCGCGCTCCGTGAGCTTTCGGATGATGGAGAAGAGGATGTCCACCTCGGTTTGCGTCAGGGAGGAGGGGGGCTCGTCCATGATGACGATTTTTGCTCCAAAGGACACGGCCTTGGCGATCTCCACCAGCTGCATCTGGGATACGGAGAGGTTCTTGAGCAGGGTCTTCGGGTCAAAATCCAGACCCAGGCTCTCCAACACCTGTTTGGCCTGATCATACATGGCGCGATGATTGACCAAGAGGTGCGGGGCGGTCATGAGATATCTCCCGCAGAAGATGTTTTCGGCGATCGACCGCTCTGGAATGGGCTGCAGCTCCTGGTGCACCATGGCGATCCCGAGCTTCAAAGCCTCATTGGGGCTG
Organism: Bacillota bacterium; assembly: GCA_009781925.1. Lineage (GTDB taxonomy): Bacteria > Bacillota > Clostridia > Oscillospirales > Oscillospiraceae > WQUU01. Next base: position 1,530 of record WQUU01000221.1, read on the forward strand.
GTGATGGAAATGGGATTGCCGTCATAGATAATCTGTCCGGTATCCAGTTTATAGATGCCAAAGAGGCACTTCATGAGCGTGGACTTTCCCGCGCCGTTTTCTCCCATCAGCGCGTGGACGGAGCCGGCCCGCAATTTGAGGTTAGCGTCTTTCAGAGCTTGCACGCCGGGAAAAGACTTGTTGATGTCAATGAGTTCCAGGATATAGTCCGACATAGCGGTTCCTCTTTTTTAAGAATACAGAAATTGCGTGTACGGATTAGGCACACGCAATTTCTGTTCCTGTTCCGCGAAGGAAAGGGTAAAAATTTTAGGCTAAACGGATCAGACAGTGACCTTCTGGTAGTCGATCATGATAATTTTGTCGACGGGCTGGCCATTGATAAACTTGATGGCGGCGTCCACGGCAGCGTGCGACTGGCCGACGGCGTCATTGAGGACGGTGCCGGTCATGCCGCCGGACTTGACGAGCGCCACGGCCTCATCAAGGGCGTCCACGCCCACGAGATAGATGTCCTTGCCGACAGTCCGGCCGGCGGCGGTGATGGCCTGGGCGGCGCCGAGGGCCATGGCGTCGTTGTTGCAGAAGATGACGTCGATCTTCGTGCCGAACTGCGCGAGGGCGGTGGCGGCGAGCTCCTGGCCCTTCGCCTGATCCCAGTCGCCGCGCTGCTTGAACAGCTCTTCAACTTTGATGCCGGCGTCCGTCAGGGCCTTGATGGAGTACTCGGTGCGGAACTGGGCGTCCACGTTCTCCGGGTCGCCCATGATCATGACGTAGCTGACTACGCCGTCACCGTTGGCGTCGCCGTGGTTGGGCAGGTCACGGATAATTTCGCCCTGGAAGGTGCCGCTCTGGCGGGCGTCCGCGCCGACGTATGTGATGCGATCCCACTTAGCCATGTCGTCGTCAGAGGGCTGACGGTTGATGTAGACCACCGGAATGTTGGCGGCCTTGGCCTTCTGGGTGATGCTGTCCGCGGCGGTGGACTGCACAAGGTTGATGATCATCACGTCCACCTTCTGGGCGATGAAAGCATCCACCTGAGCGGATTGGGTGTTCATGTCGTTATTCGCGTCCTGAATGGTGACGTCATATTTTACCTTGTCGGTATTCAGGGTCTTGAAGTAGGCGTCGAGTTCGTTGCGGTACACGGTCATGAAGTTGTCGTCGAACTTGTAGATGGAGACGCCGACCTTATAGGTCTTGACGCCGCCACCGCCGCCGGCGCATCCGACGAGCGCGAAGATCATGGCAAGGGCAAGAACTAGGGCAAGAAATTTTTTCACTTGATCATCCTCCTGATCGAATAAAATGAAGTCTCTCGGCAATTGGAATCAAACTTGCCGTAACCATTATAACTTTTTTTATGAATTTTTCAATAGTCTATTAATCAAAGATCGAAATTTTGTCAGATGTTTCGATTTCACACCGTACATTTGCGCATATTATACAAAACAAATGGGCCGATGGCAGGCGGTATCGCGCCAATTTAATCCCCGCCAACTATATTTTGCTTTTCTTTCCGAAAAAACTGTGTTAAAATACCATATGATGATCGTAGGATTGTAGAGGCGGCCCCGCGGGGCCGCCCGGGCAGACACATAGGGCTGCCCCTACCACAGAATATTAGGAGTGTAGAGCCATGGCCAAGACCGAGAGTGTCCAGCGAAATCTGCGCCTTGCCGTTCTCATCGACGCGGACAACGCCCCCCGCGACAGCATAAAAGGCCTCATCGACGAGCTCGCCATCTACGGCGTGCCCACCATCAAGCGCATCTACGGGGATTGGACTTCCCCAAATCTCAAAGGCTGGAAAGAGTCCCTCCTGGAGAACGCCTTCACCCCCGTACAGCAGTATAGCTACACCACCGGCAAAAACTCCACGGACAGCGCCATGATCATCGACGCCATGGACATCCTTTACGCCGGGCGCATGGACGGCTTTGTGCTTGTGTCCTCGGACTCCGACTTCACCCGTCTGGCCACCCGCCTGCGTGAGGCGGGTATGTATGTCATCGGCATCGGCGAGCGCAAGACGCCCGGGCCCTTTATCGCCTCCTGTGACAAGTTTATCTATATCGAGGTCATCCGTGAGCGCTTTATTAAGCCGACGCATATTCCGGAGCCGGCCGCGGCCGCCCAAAAACCCGGGGCCGAGAAGAAAAAGCCTGTTTCCGAGAAAAAACCCGCTGCCGCCGCGGCCAAAAAGCCGGGTGAGAATAACGGCCAAAAATCTAGGG
>WQUU01000222.1 GCA_009781925.1 Bacillota bacterium
GGCGTCTCCGTTTGTAAAGAACTCATGCAGCCCTGTGTTCTTGTTCAGGGCGTAGTAATAATCCTTTGACCCCGCCGTCGGGTACAGGGCCGCGTTGATGGCCGCAATGCCCGGGTTGCAGATGGGCGACGGCGGCAGCCCCTTGTTAGAATAGGTGTTGTAGGGATCCTCCTGCGTCTGCTGGAGCAGTTCCGCCAGCGCGGGCGTGCCCGGCACTTTGGGGTTCCAGTCCTGATGGGTATAGAGGATTGTGGAGTCGACTTGCAGGGGCATGTCCTTGCCCAGGCGGTTGTAGATGACGGCGGAAATGCGGTTGCGGTCGTCTTTGGTGGTGCCGTCATTTTGCTTGACCACACCGGCCTCCTTTTCGATCATGGAGCCGATGTTGACTGCATCCCGCAGCGTGATGCCCCGTGCGGCGCACTGATCCAGCATATCCTTGGTGAGTTTGCTGTTGAAGTTGTCCAGGAACTTGCTGATGGCGGCCCTGGCGGGCATCCCCTGATAAAACGTATAGGTGTCCGGGAAGAGGAAGCCCTCCAAACGCGTGGCGTCTCCCAGAGGGAGGTTCAAGTCCTTGAGGAAACTGTAATCGAAGTCGATATTGGCGGCGGCGTTCATGAGGGCGTTATAGGAGCAGACATCATTGTCTGCCATATTTTGGAATATTTTTTCCATGGTCCAGCCCTCGGGGAAGATAAGCGTCGTCGGCACCTGGGCCGGGGAGCCCGCCTGCATCTTGGTCACCAGCGCCCGGTAATCGAAGTTTGTGGACAGGACGTAGGTTCCCGGATCCATCTTCTGCTCCGCGTGGGAGATGCCGGCATAGAACTTAAACAGAAATTCATATTCGATCAGGCCGTTGTCCTTGAGAATTTTCGCGACCTTGTCGATGTCGGCGACCTGCATCAGCTTCTGAACCGTCTTCTGGCCGGTGACCTTGCCGCTGCTATCCTTGATATCCTCCTTGACATCCACGACTTTTGTGGAAAAGTCCTCCTTCGGCAGGATCACCGTGGCGGTGAGCAAGGGTTTGTTCAGGGCGAGGATGTCGTTGGCCGCCATCCAGCCCAGGCAGGTGAGGATGACGCTGAGACTGATGACAAACACCGCGTACATGAGCCCGCCCAGGCAGCCGAAACGCCGATCCCGGCGCTGGCGGATGGGCCGGAAGTCCCTGGCGGACTGGGGGTCGTGCATATCCAGCTCGCCCGGAAGCTTGTAGCCGTTGTTGTCCAGCTGCTCCCCGGACATGTAAACGTGTCCCCTGCCGGGGCTCGGCGGGGGGGCTTGATCCTCCCACCCTTCCGGGGGGAAATCCCGTGCCGGCGGCATGGGCCGCATGCCCTCCTCGCTGGGGACATACTCCGTCCAGCCCCCATCACCGTCAGTTTTCCCTTCTGCGTAGGGGTCAGCCTGGACATGGGGCTGCTCCGGGCCGTAGGCCTGGTTCTGGTCATCGAACCCGCCCTCGGACGGCCACGTGTCATATTCGTGTCGATTCTTTGCCATGGGTTTTCCTCGCTTTGTAACGGCTTCCCCTTTGCCGGCATATGATGTCTCAGACAGATGACAAAGGCGAGCTCCCCGCCCGGGTCATCGAGATACCAGCGCACCTGTGCCCGCCGCGCCGGGCGCGGGCTTCGAAAAAACCATCATCGCCTCGCGCGGAGAAAGGGAATTAACATGTTCGGTAACGGCAACTGCCTTTGGATAATCATCATCCTTGTAGTTCTGTGCTGCTGCTGCGGCAACGGCTTCGGCGGCTGTGACTGCGACCGCTGCGACTGCGACCGCAACCGCGGCTGCTGCTAAGTGCGCCAAGACTGAGACATAAGAGACCTAATACTCGCACAATTGCGGGGCCCGCAAGGGCCCTGCTTTTTTACATACCCGCCGCCCTGTAGGGAACGGATTTATCCGTTCCGCCGGGCAAGGTATGAAAACGGATAAATCCGTTCCAGACCAGGATAATCCCTCAATCCGTGATCACCAGATCCACCGCGATATCATGGGCTTCGACAGGCACGTGATCTTGCAATAACACAGACCGGCACAATCCGATCGAGCAACCCGGGTTGGCCGCCAGATAGCGGTCATAGTAGCCGCCGCCCTGGCCCAGGCGGTAATTTTGCCTGTCGTAGCACAGCGCCGGGACAAGCAGAATGTCACTCGGCTCCGGGCTTAGAACCACATTCGGGTCAGCCATGTCCGCGCCGTCAAAACCGGCGAAGGTCATCACACCTTTGCCGCGTACCACCGGCACGGCGACGGTCTTGCCCCAAGCCAGCAGCGCCTCGATGACCGCGCGCGTGTCCACCTCCCAATCCAAACTGAGATAGGTAAACACACGGTTTGCCGCGCGCAGCGCGGGCAGAGCCAGAATCTTTTCGCGGATTGCCGCGTTGCTCTCCCGCAGCTTCTCTCTGGAGAGCGCGGCGATTTTTTCGCGGATTTCGGCGCGGAGCGCGGCCTTCTCTGTCATAACAGTTCCGAGACGGCGCAAAATATGTCTCCGTGGATTTCCTCCACCGGGCGCATCGCGCCGGCCGCCACACAGGGGATGCGCCACCAGCCAAAGCGATCCGCCGCCGCGCCGCCGGCGCGGAGACAGCGGCGGAGGTAGTCCGGATCCGCCTCATGGATGTCGGCGGCCGTATGGGTCTCGGTCTCCCGGACGCGCATTTGGCGCCCGGCGGTCTCGACATCGACATCCATGTATAGGACGAGATCGGGGCGAGGAAGTTCCAGAATGCGGAACTCGAAGTCATAGAGCCAGTCCAAAAAGTCACCCAGCCCCGCCTCCGGCACTTTCGCGCCCTGGTGCACGGCGTTGGAGGTGGTGTAGCGGTCGGAGAGAATGAGGCCGCCGGCTTTGTAACACGCCCCCCAGTCCATGCGGAAAGAGGCGAAGCGATCCACGCCATAAAAGGTGGAGGCGGCATAGGCGTTGACGTCCTGGGGATTTTTCCCGAACGCCCCGTTTAAATACATCGTCAGCAGGGCGGAGGAGGCTTCGCCGTAACGGGGGAAGATGATCCTGTGGAAGGGGAGGCTCTCCGCCTCCAGCCGCGCGCAGAGCCGTTTAAACTGCGTGGACTTGCCACTGCCGTCGATGCCCTCCAGCACGATGAGTTTTCCCTGCGCCATGCTATTCCCCTCTGATTCTTTCATACACCGCCATGACCAGGAACAGCGGCAGTTTCAGCATCCGCCCGAGCCGGCGAGGCTCCTGAAAAAGCCGGTGCAGCCACTCGAGGCCCAGCTTCCGCCAAGTTTCCGGCGCGCGCTTTACGGTACCGGCAAAAACGTCCAGGGAGCCGCCCAAGCCCGCCAGCAGGCCCGTGTCCAGGCTCTTGGCGTTCCGCTGCATCCAGAGCTCCTGTTTCGGGGAGCCCAGGCAGACGAAGAGGAAGTCCGGCTTTCCCGCGTTGATTGCGGCGATGACCGGGGTCTCGTCTGTGAAGTAGCCGTCGTGTATGCCAGCGACCCGTAAACCGGGGAAGTTTTCGGCGAGCTTTTGCGCGGCCAACTCCGCCACGCCTGGCTTCGCCCCCAGAAGGTAGACGCTGCCGCCGCTCTTTGCCAGGCGGTTTAGAATCTCCTGGGCAAAATCGATGCCGGGGAGCCGCCGCCTGAGGGGGCGGCCCAGAATTTTCGCGGCGTACACAATACCTACGCCGTCGGGCAGAACCAGAGCCGCGTCCGCTACGGCGGAGGCCAGCGCGGGGTCTTTTCTGCAGAGCCAGACGATCTCCGGGTTCGGCGTGA
>WQUU01000223.1 GCA_009781925.1 Bacillota bacterium
GCATCTCCACGCAGAAGCTCCACGCCAGAGGCCCCATGGGGCTCAGGGAGCTGACCAGCAGCAAGTTTGTGGTGTATGGGAACGGACAGGTGCGGTAGGAACTTTTGTGGCAGGAGGCAATACCATGCGGACGAAGGAAGAATACTACGACCTTGTCCTTGAAAACAGGCGGATTGCAAAGAACCCGGAACTGACAAACTGCCCCTGCCCGCACACGCTGTGCGAATGGCACGGCAAGTGTAAGGAGTGCATCGCGTTGCACCGGGTTCACGGCGAGCATGTACCTGTCTGTTTACAGCCGATGCTCGACGATAAAATCAGGGCGCTGGCCGGCGTCGCGGAGATGCGCGCTGAGAAGAAGAAACCTACGCCAATAGAGTACAGGCGCTATGTGAGAGCGCGCGACCAGCTGGAAGACTGACAGGGGACTGAGGCAGTGTGGACGATTTTAGCGTGAAAGAATTTCTGCGCGGCGTGACGCGCCAGGACGCCGAAGCGCTGCGGGCGTATTTCGCGGCGGACGCCGCCGTCTATTGGCACAACAGCAACGAGTGTTTCACCGCTGAGGAGTATATCCGCGCAAACTGCGCATATCCCGGAACCTGGGATGGCGCGGTGGAGCGGGTGGAAAATGCCGGGGAGCGCATGATCGTTGTCGCAAAGGTTTGGGATAAGAAATCCGCTTATCGGGTGGTGTCGTTCCTAGCGCTGGAGGGCGGCAAAATCCGCCGCCTGGACGAGTATTGGGGCGATGTGGGCGAGGTTCCCGAGTGGCGGCGGGAGATGGGAATCGGAAAGACGATTGAGGCTTAGCGAAATAGAGCCCATAAAAAATCAGCACCCCCAACAGCCACTGGCCGCCGGGGGTGTTGACATTTCTACAATCCGCCCTCTTACGGGAAATATCCCCTGATCTTCTTCGCCTTCACAAGCCGCTGCAGCGCGTTCATGTACGCGCCCATACGCAGGGAGGTCTTGTGTTCGCCGGCCAATGCCTGAACCTCCGCGAAGGAGCGGAGCATGATCTTCGTCAGCCGCTCCCGAACCTCGGCCAGATCCCAGTAAAGGTGCTGCTCGTTCTGCACCCACTCAAAGTAGCTGACCACGACGCCGCCCGCGTTGGCCAAAATGTCCGGTACGACGATGACGCCGTTTTTCTCCAGAATTGCGTCGGCCTCCACGGTCGTGGGGCCGTTGGCGCCCTCGACGATCAACTTGGCTTTCACGTCACCGGCGTTGTCCGCCGTGAGCACATGTTCCAGCGCGCAGGGCAGGAGAATGTCGCAGTCGCAGGTGAGCTCCGCGCCGGGGGCGAGTTTTATGGCGCCGGGTTCCTCATAGCCCTTGAGCGAGCGGGTCGGGCCATTGGCAATGTAGTCCAGCATGGCCGGCACATCCAGGCCGTCGGCCTTGTAGTAGCCGCCGGCGGAGCCGCCCGCGGCCACGATTTTGTAGCCGTCCTCGGCCAAAAGCTGCGCCGCGAAGCCGCCCACGTTGCCCATGCCCTGTACCGCCACGCGCAGGCCCGTTTTCCCGCCGAAATAGGCCTTTACGGCCTCGTTCACGCAGAGAAAGACGCCGCGGCCCGTGGCCTCCGGACGGCCCAGGGAGCCGCCGATCTCAAGAGGCTTGCCGGTGACGACACCGGGTGTCGCGTGGCCGTTCATCATGCTGTAGGTGTCCATGATCCAACCCATGATCTCGGCGTTGGTGTTCACGTCCGGAGCCGGGATATCCCGCTCAGGGCCGAGGATGGGGGAGATCATAGCGGTGAAGCGCCGGGTCAGGCGCTCCAGTTCCCCCTTGCTGAGTTCCTTCGGATTGACTCTGACGCCGCCCTTAGCCCCGCCGTATGGGATGTCAACCACGGCGCACTTGAGGCTCATCCAGGCCGCCAGGGCCTTGACCTCATCCATGTTCACGTCCGGATGATAACGGATGCCGCCTTTACAGGGGCCGCGGGTGCCGCTGTGCTGGATGCGATAGCCCTCAAAGACGCGGATATCGCCGTCGTCCATGCGGATGGGGATGGCAACCTTCAGCTCGCGCTCCGGGTAGCGAAAGGCCTCATAGTCCGACCGGGTCATGCCGAGCAGAGCCGCCGCCCCGTCCAAGTCAGAGAGCATATTTTCATAGGGATTGTACTTTTGTTCCGCCATAGGTGTTCTCCTTTGCAATGAATAGGGAATCGTTCCATCAAATACCGGGCATGAGTATACCACAGCACGGATCAAAATGCAAGATATTTTATGTGAAATTGCAAATTGCAAAATCACATCAGTTTTACGTCGGTGGGGAAGGGATTTACATAGACTCTGGCGGCAAGTTCGTTGTCCAGTGTCAGGAGCTGCCCCATATTTTCCCCCACAAATTTCAGCCTGTCGATGATGGCCTTGTCATTGGACTCCTCCTCCACCTGCTCGTTCACATACCACATGATAAACTGATAACAGGCGTGGTCGTTCTCCTGCATGGCGAGGGTCGCGATGTCGTTGATCCGCGCCGTGACTTTGAGTTCGTGGACAAGTACGGCCTGAAAAACATCCATCAAACTGGAGAAAGACGCCGGCGCCGGAGGGGCGTCAATCGCGGCATAGGTCGGAAGCGCGCCGCGATCCAAAAGATACTGGTACATGTGAACCGCGTGGGCCATCTCCTCCCGCGCCTGCACCCACAGCCAATTCGCCGCGCCTTTGAAACCGGTGCTTTCCGCATAGGTTGACATGGCCTGGTATAGATAGGCTGAATAATATTCCGCGTTCACCTGGTCGCTCAGCGCGTTGGCCAAAGCTTCACTGATCATGTTGTTTCGATCCTCCTAAAAGTTTTATTTTTACTGGGAATAGATTTTCTAAAAGGGATTATAAGCCAATAGACGGCGCGTGTCAAGGACTGACGCGTCGGGGTCGCCAAACGAAAAGATGTTAAACGTCCAGAAGGTATGCGAGACGGGATTAAAGCCCTTGAAAAAATGTAAAAGGAAGTGGCGCCAATGTTGGCAACAGTCGTACGCCACTTCCCCCGCCGACAAATGCCCGAAAGCAAATGCAGCGTAAATCGTATAACATGCGCGGCTGATCCTTTCAAGCGATATGTTTTGCGTAAGTATGGAGTCACTTTAATTTTCCTGCGGGATTTCTAAAAAAAGACTTGACTTTTTGCTGCCACATGAAGTATAATTATTGTGGCAGCAAAAAGTGAGGTGAACATATGCCGCCGAAAAAGATGGGACGTCCACCATCCAACAATCCTAAAAGCGAAACAATTCGTGTTCGGGTTGACACTGACACAATTAAAAAGCTAGATGATTGTAGTCGCAAACTTGACACAAACCGCTCTGACATTGTTCGCAAAGGCATTGACATGGTACACGACGATCTCGACAAAAAGTAAAAGGAAGCGGCCCCAACTCCTCAAAGCAGTAACCGCTTCCAATACCGACAACCGTCTAAAAGACAGCTACAGCGTAAATAGTATAACATGCGCCGAGCTTTCTTTCAAGGGTTGTACAAATTTTGAAAGGAAGGAAAACCCATGCGAAGCGTTTTAGAAGCGCTGTACAACGGCGATATCCTGCCCGATTTAAGGAATTACGAACAAAGCGCCCCCCTTGTACAGGCCGAAAAACTGAAAGCTCGAAACCTAGCCGATCTGATGGCCTTGCTGGATGACTCCGGGAAAGAAACTTTTGAAAAATATTGCGACGCACAGGATGAAATTGAGGAGATCACGCTGTATGATACCTACACCTATGCGCTGA
>WQUU01000224.1 GCA_009781925.1 Bacillota bacterium
GACACGCCGAAAATCGAAAAGTCCCGCAAGGGGCCCAAAGACGCCTTTGTGGAGACTCTGCGCACCAATACCGCCCTCATCCGCCGCCACCTCCGCAACGCCGATTTGAAAATCACTGAGACCAAGGTGGGCAAGCGCTCCAACACCGCCGTCGCAATCTGCTACATCAGCGGCATCACGGACATGGCTCTTGTCAATGAGATGCAAAGGCGCGTGGACGCCATCGACATCGACGGCCTGATCTCCCCCGGCAACCTCGAGGAGTACCTCCTGGATCGCCCCCGCTCTCCCGCGCCCCAGGCCCTGCACACGGAGCGGCCCGACCGCTTCTGCCTGAACCTCCTGGAGGGCCGCGTGGGGGTTCTCGTGGACGGCATTCCCCACGCATTGCTGATGCCGGTCAACTTCCACCAATTTTTCAAGTTCCCGGAGGACAACGCCTACCACTTCTTCGCGGGCAGCATGCTCATGGTTCTGCGCTACATCGCGCTGATCCTCAGCACACTCTTTCCCGCCGTCGCCGTGGCGGTGACCATGTACCACCAGGAGATGATCCCCACCAAACTTCTGCTGTCCATGATCGGGAACGCCCAACAGGTGCCGTTCAGCGTGGCTACGGAGGTGCTGGGGCTGCTCCTGGCTTTTTTGCTCCTCCAGGAGGCCCAGACGCGCCTGCCCACCCCTGTGGGCGACACCATCAGCCTCATCGGCGCGCTGATTCTGGGTCAGGCGGCAGTGGAGGCGAACATTGTGAGCCCGATTTCGGTCATCATCTTCGCCGCCGCCGCCATCGCGGGCTACACGGCGGGGGACATGGATCTGAGCATGGCCTGCCGCATCATCCGGGTGATCATGGTCATCGTGGCGATTTTCACGGGACTCTTCGGCGTCATGGCGGCGCTGATTCTCATCTTCCACCACCTCTCGGGCCTCACAAGCCTCGGGGCGCCCTACATGGTGCCTGCTACCGACGGCCAGCAGAAAGGCTTTTGGCGTCTGGTCCCGAGAGCCCCGCTGCGGCGGAAAAAATATAGGCCCGAATCGCTGAATACGGGGGATCGGAGGAATCAGGGGTGAAAAGAAAGCGTTTCATTGTAGGGGGCGGCGTCCCCGACGCCCCGCATCGGTGCGAAAGAAAAGGCGCGGGCCGTCGAGGACGCCGGCCCCTACTGGTCTGGCCTCTTGTTTTACTGCTTACCCTCCTCCTGTCCGGCTGCGGCATGGGCGGCTCAATCTATGACAACTACCGCGCCATCGAAAACCTTCAGCTTGTCACCGCCGTCGGCATCGACCGGGAGGAGAGCGGTGACATGCGCTTGTCCTCCTGCTCCCAATTGGGGGAGGACGAGGACAAACGCGTGGTACTCAGCGCGGCGGCGCCCTCTCTCACCGAGGCGCTGCTCCTCTGCCAGGACTACGCCCCCCGGGTGGAGCTCTTCTACGCCCACGCCGGCGTGGCCGTCTTCGGCGAGGAGGCCCTGAAACAGGGGATCGGCGAGACCCTCGACTTCATGGAGCGGGGGACGCAGTTCAGGCCCGGCCTGCACCTCTTTGCCCTGCGCGGCGGGTCGGCCTCGGAGTTGTTCGAGGGCCGGGCCGGGTCAAAATTCGGCGTCGCCGACGTGCTGAGCACCCTGGAGGAGAGTCTCAAAAAAGACGGGCGGGGCTTTGCCAGCGCCTTTGACGAGGTGGCAAAAGACCTCTCCGAGACGGGCGTCACCCTCCTCTGCGCCGTCGAGCTCAAAGACCCCAAAGAGGTGGCGCTGTCCGAGGAGGAGGCGTCGGCCCTGGCAGTCCCCGCCGGCTTCGCGGTGCTGAAAGACGGGAAACTTGCGGGTTATCTGTCGGGGGACACCGCCCGGGGCGTCTGCCTTTTCAAAGAGAAGGCCGCCCATAGCTTCATCCGAGTGGAGGACGGAGAAAATCTTGTCACCGTGGAGCTCACGGGCTGTAAGGCGACAAGAAAGGGCGCTTCCATCAGGTTAAACGCCGGGGCCGTCATCATCGAGCAGAGCGCGCCCCGCGCGGTGACCGAGCCCGCGGCCCTGGAGCGCCTGAGCGCCGAAGTGGCCCAAGAGCTGCGGCGCTGCGCCGCCGAGGCCGTGAAAACCTCCCGCGATCTCAACGCGGACTTCCTGGGCCTCGGCGCCGACCGGAACCTGCCCCTCAGCCTGTCCGTAGATGTAAAGATCGACCACGGCGGGAACCTGGGCGATCCCCAGAGTGTCACGGGAGGTGAGCGCTGATGCCGCAAAACCGGGAAAAAGTCAGCCGGCGCAATCTGGCGGTTTTGGCCTTTCTGATTCTGCTGCCGCCGATCTTTCAGCGCGCGCCGGGCTTTCTCATGGGCGCGGCGGGAAAGGCGGCCTGGCTCTCCGGCCTCTTGACTTTTGTCCCTCTTTTGCTGTATTTCCTTTTTCTGCGCCTGTTTTTAAAAAACAGGGCGGAGGGCGAGGGTTTATCCGAACTCTTTCTCCGCGCCCTCGGGCCGCTGGCAGGGCGGGCGGCGCTGCTGCTCAACGCCTTATGGTTTCTTTTTTACGCGGGGTTCGCCCTGCGCGCCGCCGGAGCCCGTCTGGCCGACACGATCTACCCCGCCGCCGCGTACCAATTCTTCACGGTCGCCACACTGCTGATCGCGGCCGTCGCCGCCTTTGGCAGAACCGGCGCGCTGATCCGCACGGGCGCGCATTTGGCCCCCTTCGTGTTTGTGGTGATCGGATTGATCTTTCTCCTGGCGCTGCCGAAGCTGGATATCAAGAGCCTGCTGCCGCTGCGCGCCGGTGACACAGTACCCGTTCTCAGCGGCGCGGCGATGGGCTTTAACCTGGCGAGCACGGCGGCCTATGTGGCTTTTTTCACCCGTGATCTGCCGACAGGGGAACGAAAAAAAGGCCCGCTTCTCTGGCTGGCTTTTTTTGTCGCCCTGACCCTGGCGCTGCTCTGCGCCGTCTGCCAGAGCGCTTTTGGCCCGGCGCTGACGCAGAAACTCAACTACCCCTTCTTCTCCATGATCCGGGACATCACCCTGTTCAAAGTCCTCACCCGCTATGAGGCGATGATCGTCACCATCTGGACGCTGGGGGACTACTTTCTCTCCGCGCTCCTGTTGCTCGCCGGCGCGGGGCAGCTTCAGCTGGTGTTTCACGCAGCCGTACCGGAGGATCCGGGCAAGCGCCTGCCCCTCTTTCGGGAGGGGCGATGGACAATTTGGCTGAGCGTGGCCGCGGCGCTGGCACTGTCCCTGACCCTCGCCCCGCGCCAGAGCGAGTTGAAGGCCCTGGCCGAGACGGTCATACCGGCGGTTAAATGGGCGGTGGCCCTGGGATTGTACCCGCTGGTATTTGTGATCGGGAAAATTCGAAAAACAATTTGAATGAAATGCGCGGGCCGCCGGGGGCGTCGTGCCCTACAGCACCGTACCCTGTAGGGGCCGACGCCCCCGGCGCGCCGTGTTCCCCGCCCCTACGCAATTTCTGTTGACATCCGCTCATGGCTGCTTTATGATAGGGGACACAGAAACAAAGAGTAAGGGGAGATTTCTATGGAGCAGGACTACATGCCCGTCAAACTCACGCGGGGGCAGGAGATCAAAAAATTTTTTACGTTCGTTTTCTTTTCCATCTCGGCGGGCCTGATTCAGATCGGGGTTTACACCCTACTCAATCAGGTTTTGGGCATCAAATCCTGGTGGCTGTCCTATCTGCCGGCACTCGTCTGTTCCGTGCTCTGGAATTTCACGATCAACCGCAGGTTCAACTTCAAATCCGTCAGCAACGTGGGCATCGCAATGTTCAAGATATTTGCATATTACTGTATATTCACCCCCGCCTCCACCCTCTGGGGGGATGCGCTGAGCAAGCTGAATGTGGGCCTGAGCCCCGATGTCTGGGGCTATGTCATCTTAGTCGGCACCATGCTCGTCAACTTTGTCACCGAATTCTGCGTCTACCGCTTCTGGGTGTATCCCCGCAGCATCAACAGCTCCGCGGCGGGGCAGCGGGAACAGGAGCGGATCGGGCAGCGGCAGTTGGAGGAAGTAAATGGACACATTTGACCTGATCGTCATCGGCGGGGGGCCCGGCGGCTACCTCTGCGCGGAGCGCGCGGCCCAGGCGGGGCTCGGTGTCTGCCTCTTCGAGGAAAAAAAGCTGGGCGGCGCCTGTTTGAACGAGGGCTGCATCCCCACAAAGGCCCTGCTGAACAGCGCCAAGCTCTACCGCCACGCCATCGAGTCCGAAAAATTCGGCGTGACGGCGGAGCGTGTCACATACGACCACGCCCAGGCCGTGGCGCGCAAGGACAAAACGGTAAAAACCCTGGTGCGCGGCGTCGAGGCCACACTGAAGGGGTTGAACGTGCAAATCGTCGAGGCCGCGGCAAAAATCACCGGGCGGCAGGGTGAACACTTCGCCGTGGAGGCCGCCGGCGGGGCATACTTGGCCAAAAAGCTCTGCGTCGCCTCCGGCTCGGAGACGGTGATCCCGCCGATCCCGGGTCTCAAAGAGGCGCTGGACGGAGGCTTTGCCGTCACGAACCGGGAGGTCTTGGACTTAAAAACTTTGCCGAAAACCTTAGCCGTCATCGGCGGCGGCGTGATCGGGCTGGAGATGGCATTTTATTTCTCGTCGGTTGGCGTGCAGGTCAGCGTGGTCGAGATGCTGGATAAGCTGGCGGGCAACACGGACGCGGACATCAGCCGCGCCCTCCGGGCCGAGTGCGAAAAGCGCGGCATGGCGGTGTATCTGAGCAGCCGCGTGCTGGAAGTTGCAAAAAACGCCCTCATTTTCACCGACGCGTCGGGCGAGCGGCGGGAGCTGCCCTGCGATCTCATTCTCCTCAGCGCGGGGCGCAGAGCCCGGACGGAGGGCCTGGGCCTCGAGACCTTGGGCGTGGAGACGGATCGCGGCGCGGTTATCACGGACAAATATCTGTGTACCAACGCGGCAAGCGTCTACGCCGTGGGCGACTGCAACGGCAAGTCCATGCTGGCGCACACGGCCTACCGGGAGGCGGAGGTGGCTGTCCACCACATGCTGGGCGCCAAAGATGAGATGCGCTACGCGCATATTCCCGCCGTGATCTACACCGACCCGGAGGCGGCCTCCGCGGGCCTGACTCTGGAGGCCGCGATGGAACAGAGTTTTCGGGCGAAAGCCGTCCAAGTCCCCATGCGGTTTTCGGGCCGCTACCTGGCCGAGGTCGAGGGCGGCAGCGGCTTTTGCAAGCTCATTTTGGATGAGGCCGCGAACCGCTTGCTGGGCGTTCACCTCTACGGCCCCTACGCCTCGGAGATGATTCTGGCCGCCGAACTCATGCTGGACACGGAATTGCCGCCGGAGCGCCTGAAAAAGCTCGTCTTTCCCCACCCAACCGTGGGCGAGGTGATCCGGGAGGGCCTCTTCCAGCTGTGAGGAATCTTTTCTGCCGCTCCCCCAGTTCGGACGCCTATGACAACCTGGCGCTGGACGAGCACCTTCTCAATATCGCGCAGCCGGGGGAATTGTACCTTTATCTCTATGTCAACGCAAAAGCCGTCATCCTCGGGCGCAACCAGAATCCCTGGAAAGAGTGCGATCTGGAGGCGATGCGCCAAGACGGGGTTCAGCTTGTCCGGCGGCTCTCCGGCGGCGGAGCGGTGTACCACGACAGGGGAAACTTGAATTTTTCCTTCATCAGCGGCGCGGGCCGCGGCGACGAGGCCGCGCAAAACGCTTTGCTGCTGGCGGCGCTTCAAGATTTTGGCCTCGCGGCGGAATTCACCGGGCGGAACGACTTCTGCACCCCGGACGGGCGCAAATTCTCCGGCACAGCCTACTGTAACCGGGGGGACAGGCGTCTGCGCCACGGTACTTTGCTCATTGACGCCAACCTGGGCGACGTGCAAAAATACCTGACGCCGCGTTCCGATAAACTCGCCGCGCACGGAGTGGACTCCGTGCGCGGCCGGGTGTGCAATCTCCGGGAGCTCCGCCCTGGTCTCACGGTGGAGGACATGGCGGCGGCGCTGTTTCGGCGCTTCGGCGCGGACGAGACGGTTACGCCGTCCGGGCGTGACATCGCGGAGGTCGCGGGGCTGCGCGCGAAAAACGCCTCGGAGACCTGGATTTTTGGCGCCACACCGAAGTTTGACACGGACGCCATGGATCCGGATATCCTGCTCTGTCATTCTGAGCGCGGCGCAGAATCCGTCCCCTAAATTTGGAATCATGGATGAGTTGTAAATATTGTAAGAAACATATTGTAATCAATTTCAGTGCGTGTTATAATGCATCCGACCCAAAAAACTATCATTTGGAGGTTTTCCCATGAAACGATATGTTTGCAATCTCTGCGGTTATGTCTATGACCCCATCGAGAACGACGACGTAGACTTTGAGGATCTGCCGGAGGACTACGTTTGCCCGCTGTGCGGCGCGGGGAAGGACGAGTTCACGGAGGAAGAGG
The DNA here is from genome assembly GCA_009781925.1 of Bacillota bacterium. GTDB lineage: Bacteria > Bacillota > Clostridia > Oscillospirales > Oscillospiraceae > WQUU01. Next base: position 6,448 of record WQUU01000224.1, read on the forward strand.
ACGAGGAATGAGCCTACACCACGAGCTCGCAGCCGGTGTCTACTGGGTCGGGCAGCTCGACTGGAATTTTCGCTATGCCCACGGGTTCTCAACGGACCGGGGCTCCAGCTATAACGCCTATCTGATCGTGGACGAAAAGGCCGCTCTCATCGACACGGTGGAGGCCCCCTTTGCGGAAGCGCTCCTGCGCGATGTGGCGGAGATCGTCCCGCTGGATCAGCTTGACTATCTGGTCTCCCTGCACGTGGAGCCGGATCACAGCGGCGGCGTCCCGGCGGTTTTGGCCGCCTGTCCGAACGCGAAACTGGTCACCTCTACCCCCGCCGGGATCAAGGGTCTCCGGGCCCATTACGGCCCGCTTGAGGCGGTCACCGTCAAGACGGGGGACAGCCTGCCCCTCGGCAGACGCGGCCTGCATTTTGTCCAGACCCCCATGCTCCACTGGCCGGACAACATGGCGGCCTTTCTGCCGGAGGAGGGCATTCTTTTCTCCAGTGACGCCTTTGGCCAGCACTACGCCAGTTCTCTGCGCTTTGACGATCAGGCGCCAAAGGAGCGGCTCTTCGCCGAGGCGGCCAAGTATTATGCCAACATCGTCCTGCCCTTTGGCGGCCCGGCTCTGAAGGCCCTCGAGGCCATCAAACCCCTGAATCCGCGTGTAATTGCCCCGGCCCACGGGGTCGTTTGGCGCAGTTATCTGCCGGAAATTTTCGCAAAGTATGAGGACTGGGCCAATCACCGGGACAACGGCAGTGCTGTGGTGGTCTACGACACCATGTGGGGCGCGACCGAGCGCATGGCCCGCGCGGCCGCCGCGGCTTTCATGGATCGGGGCGTCCCCGTGGAGGTCATGGGTCTGCAGCGGAATACCGTCGCGGATGTCATGGCTCTTGTGATGGAGGCCAAATATGTGGCCGTCGGCTCATCCACCCAGAACACCGGGGTGTTGCCGCCCATGGCGGCCTTCCTCTCCTATCTGAAGGGCCTGGCGCCGAAAAACAAGACCGGCTTCGCTTTCGGCTCCTATGGCTGGAGCGGGCAGAGCCCCGGCCTGATCCAGGAGCTCATGCAGGAGCTGGGCTGGACACTCCCCTGGGAACCCTTCCGTCAGCTCTACGCCCCCACGGACGAGGTTCTGGAGACGCTGAAACAGGCCCTGATTGAGAAGATATGATAAAAAGAATACCCAACAGCGCCAAACCCGTCAAAAAAGCGCCGTCTGCGCTTTTTTGACGGGTAAAAAATACGAAAAATCAGCTCGGGCTTTTCTAGTCCTCCACGATGTTGGCGACGGGGATGTTTAGGCACTCCTCCAAGGCTTGCTGCGCTTTTACGTAGGTCTGCCTGGTGAGGCAGCTGTCCACGACATCGTGGCTGCAGAGCCGGTCGGACTCCATGCAGCGGTTGATGAGCACAGTGGACTCCATGGCCTTGATGACATCCCAGAGGGTCAGCTCACGGGGATCTCTGTTGAGGTAATATCCGCCCTCAGCGCCCTTTCTCGAGGCGATGATTCCGGTTTCCCGCAGGGTGACCATGATGTTGATCAGATACTTTGGCGGAATCCCCATCTTTTCCGCGATATCTGTGGAACACATGGAGTTCCCGTTCGCGGCGAGGCAGATGACCGCGCGAATCGCATAGTCAGTGGTGGTTTTTAACTGCATTTTTTTCTCTATCCCTTCCTAAGACGAGCAGTAATTTACATTTTTTTGAAATACAAGCAGTACTATTTGCAATATAACATATAAGGTTCAGAAATGCAAGTACTTTTTTCACAAAATTATAAAATTTGTAGGGTTATGTGAACTTTGCGCCTCTTATGCAAACCTAAGTCAAAATATTGGCAAAAGAGGCTGAAATAATATAGAAAATTAGTAAAATAAAGGTAATCAATGGATGTATCAATTTCTTTTCTTCGATTTTGACGGAACGATCAGCGACACGGGGCCGGGGATTATGCGCTCGGCGGCCTATGCGCTGGCGCGCTATGGTCTTCACCCCGCCGAGGCAGAGCTGCGGGCCTTTATCGGGCCGGCGCCCAACCACCGCTTCCGGGAATATTACGGCATGGACGAGGCCCGGACGGCGGAGGCGACCGGACTCTTCCGGGCGATGTACGAGGCGCGGGGAAAGTTTGAACACAGCCTCTATCCGGGGATGGCGGAGCTTTTAAGGGAGCTCTCCGCCGCGGGGCGGAGTTTGGCCGTGGCCAGCGCAAAGCCCCTGCCGCTGGTGCGGGAGATTTTGAGCGGCGACGGGATCATGGGATGCTTCACCGCGGTCTGCGGCAGCGACCCGGAGGGCAGGCCTGTGGAGAAGGGCGCGATCCTGGGCGCGGCGATGGAGGCCTTGGGCGTGACAGATCCTGGATCTGCCGTCATGATAGGGGATCGGAGTCTCGACGTCCTGGGCGCGCAGGCACAGGGACTCGCCTGTGTCGGCGTGAGCTATGGTTATGCCGAGCCGGGGGAGCTGGAGGCGGCTGGCGCGATCAAAATCTGCGCGTCTGTCGCGGAGCTTCGTGAATTTTTAATGGGGGCTTAACCGAAGGGCTCCGCTTTGCTTATCCGTGATAGCACACGAAAAAAGAAAATGCCAGTAAACATCTTGTAAACGAAAGCCCGCTCCTGTATAATTGGCACAAATGATTCGCGTACTTCGGGGTGAATTCCGATGAAGATGAAAAAAGCGGCGCTGCTGCTCCTGGCCCTGCTGATCGCCGTTTTGCTCGGCGGCGCGCGGGACGGGGCTCTGCGCGTGCCCATCCTGATGTACCACGGCGTGGCGGACGAGGCCTGGGGGCAGCCTGAGCTGTTTGTCCGCGTAGAGGATATGGAGCGGCAGCTGCAATACCTCGCCGAAGGCGGCTACACGACACTCACTTTTGATGAGCTCCCTCGCGCCGCCGAGGTTCAAAAGCCAATTTTGCTCACCTTTGATGACGGATACCGGGACATCTATGAAAACCTGTTCCCGCTGCTGAAAAAATATAACCTGAAGGCCACCCTGTTCCTGATCACCGACAGTGTCGGCCACGGCGACAACTTCCTCACGGCGGACATGCTCCGTGAGATGGCGGCGTCTGGCCTTCTGTCGATTCAGTCCCATTCGCGCACACACCCCGATCTGACGGCCCTGAGCCCGGAGGAGCTGAAACAGGAGCTGGAGGGCTCGGCCAGCGACATTGAGGCCCTGACCGGGTTAAAACCGATTGCCCTGGCCTACCCCTCCGGCCATCATAACGCCGCGGTGCGGGAGGCCGCGGCGGAGACCTATCGCTACGGCGTCACAAGCGCGAAAGGCGTCTATGCCGTCGGGAGCGACCCGCTGCGGATTAGGCGGCTGGCTGTGCCGCGGGATATGACGCTGACACAGTTTGCGGCGATGATCCGCTAATCTCTCCACGTAAACTCCATCCCATATAGCTCCACCGTGTCGCCGTCCTTTAAACCCATCGCCTCCATGCGGTCAAAGACCCCGCTCTCGCGCAGAACCCGGTCAAAATACTGCCGGGACTCGTAATCGGAAAAGTTGACGCGCTGCACGAGCCGCATAAGCCACGGCCCCTCCAGGAACCA
>WQUU01000225.1 GCA_009781925.1 Bacillota bacterium
TCACGGCTCCCGGAGCCCTGCTGCCCGGATTGACCGTATATCCGCTCACCGCCGGCGGGGTGATGACAATCGTCGCGCCATCCGGCACGCCGGGGATGCTATACGCGCCCGTCGTCGGATCAACCGTGGCCGTCCCCGTGATCGGCGTGCCGCCGCCAGCCGGGGTGATCACATAACTGACCGACGCAGGCAGAGGCGATACGCCCGAAACGGTGCCGCTCACCGTGTGGGTGATTGGGGTAACTGTGACTACCGCCGGGCCGCTGAAGGCGGACAGGGGGTTCCCGTTGGCATCCTTCAGCGCAACGCCCGTACTGTCGACAAAAGCGGAGGATGAGACCGCCGCGGTGTTCGAGATCAAAGTGATCGTGGCGTCATGCGGGATCACGTAGGTCGCGGTATACACCACAGTGCCTCCCGCAGGCAGCGGATCGGGAACGGGACTGGGACTGGTTGTCGTTACGGTCGGCGCAGCCGGAGCGTCCGCTGTTCCGCCCGTATGCGTCACGATTACGCCCGTCAGGATATTCGTCACAGGGTTCGGATACGAACCGTCGTCCTTCAGGGTGAGGCCCGGCAGCGCAAAGACCGTGTTCGGGTTTGTAACCGTGATCGTATATGTAATCGTGTCTCCGGGATGGGCCGCAGTCGGAGTCACGGTCTTGGTGATCGTCGGCAGCTGCAGCAGCTGCAGCGCAAAAGTGATGTCGGCGTAGCTGGTCTTGTTGTCAGGGATCGGCGGCACAGGGGTTGTGAAATCGTCCGTATATATGAAATGTGGTGGCGTAAGCGTATTGGGAGTAATAAGGTTATACGTAGCCGTCGGGACACGCGTCGGGGGAACCGTCGACGGGTCGGTAACTGTCTCAAGCGACTTGTCGTAATCCACCTTGGTGACCAGCCATGTCCCCGCAGTGTCACCGTTGATGTCCTGAATCCCCATCTGAGAGTTGATCACGATAGTTCCGGCGGGCAACGCGGCCGGATCAATCGCGGGGATAGGGAGAGCAGCCGCCGTGAGCGGCATCCCGGCGCTGCTGGGGACAGCGTAGAGGGTCAGAGAGGCCACATCGGCCGGCGCGGCGGGAGTCATGACCTGGCGATCCGCCAGATAGGGATCCACGATCACAGCCGAGGGGGCCGTGAAGGTGTATGAGAAGGGGTAGTTGATGGCAAAAACACCATTTAGCTCATCATACATATGCTGCGTAGCCCCCGGCTGATTCATACCAGCCGGTTCAGAATTAACCGGGTTCCTATTTTGCGGGTTTGAAGCGCCGGTCCAATCCTGTACAATGATCGGATCAACCGTCCAATTGTACTTGGGATCAGCCGCCGTATAAGTGGAGGCGTCAGCCACGTTATTGTTGTTCATGATCAGTCTGGCAAAATCGTTCGCCTGCGGTATATAAGTCGTGCCGAAGGCGTGGTAAGCGCAGGTAAACGCGATCGGATCGGTCGCGTCAAAGATGTTGCCGGTGATCGTCGTGCTGGGGAATGTCGTGCCCGTGGTGTTGGTGATAGATGTGGGACTCATAAAACTATAGTCCAAACAAACCGGGCCGCAATTCCAAAACCGGTTATTGGTAATGGTTAGCGTAAAGTTCGTTGGAGTATTGGTATCGGTGACATCGATATAGATCGGATCTTTCAGAAAATTATTAAACGTGCACCCGGTTACAGTCAGACCGGTATTCGCGTTGGCTGTAGGCGTATTGGTGACGATGGCATAGCCATTGTTGGGACTAGTATTGTTGACGAAGTTACAATTCGTGACCGTGAGTTGTCCGCCGGAAATGAAGATCGCCCCATATGTGTTAACCGGCTTATAATTGATGTTCAAGTTCTGAATCGTCACCTTGCCAGCCGTAATTGTAAGGCCAGGGTTGCCGATACCGCTAGAAGGGCCTTGGACTGTGAGTGTATTCCCGTTCCCTTCCAGCGTGGTATTTTTTGTTAAAGTTACAAGTGAGTTAATTAAAATATTGGTGTTCAGCGTAATTGTGCCTCCGGTCGCGGGTATGGCTGCCGCCGCGGCGGCAAAGTCGGCATTTGGCGTTGTACCATCCCAGCTTAAGGTGGTGCCGGGGTATGTAACCACGATCGCGCCAAGTGGATTAGCCGGCGTAACTGAGTTCGCGCTGGCCGTGCCGCCGAGCGCCATGCCAAGCGAAAAGACCATGGCAAGCGCAAGCGCCATGGCTAGGAGCCTTTTTGACTTTTTCATAAATTACTCTCCATTCTAATTTAATGGATCTCTATGCCGCAAAAAATGGTACCTATACGCTTGTATTATAAATCCGCGAGGCTTTGATGTCAACAAATTATCGTTACAATTACGTTACTATTTTCGACTTTTTTTGACTTTTTCTCGTTTGATTCCGCAACTTTTCAGCGGGGTCGGCAATTTTTTGCAATTAGTTTACATAATTTTAATTTCAAATATTTTTTGTTTTATATTAAATCTCCTCACCAATATTTACATTTTATAACAGCCGTTTCGCGCGCCAAACTAGGGAAAAAGGGCAAGGACTTGACAAGGGCATTTGGATAAACCACCTCCCCCCTTCGGGGTACTCCTCCTTTGGAGGAGAATTTGGGGAGAATTACACCGCATCGTGCCCACTAAAAATTCCCCTCCCGAGGAGGGGTGGCGCGCAGCGCCGGGGTGGTCGCCCTTGCCACAGAGGTATTCCATGGACACCGCATACTTCACAAAATATCCGAGAACCGTGCGCGATCTGCGCGGGCCGCGGCCCCTGGAGGGCGCCGCGCCCTATGAGATCACCGGCACAGTGATTCTGGACAAATGCGTCTATGACAACTTCGTCTCCGACATGCTGGTCTCCCGCGGCTTTCTGGAGAACGCGTCAGGCTGCCTGCTCATCGAATGCGAGGACCGGGACAGCCTGTTGGTGCTGCCGGAAACGGGCGGCTATGTGGGGTTTGCGGCTTGCGCGATCCCTTAAATTGTGTTATACTGTTGCATGAAACATACAGAGGACATCGAGGCCGACGCCCGTATCCATGACGATGTGATGGATGCGCCGAAGGCCGGAGCGAAGATATGACACTCATCGATACCACTTCCGCCGTGGGCCACATTCTCTGTCACGACATGACCGAGATCATCCCCGGCGAATTGAAAGGCCCGCGCTTCCGAAAGGGGCACGTTGTCAGGGCGGAGGATATCCCCGTCCTGCTGCGCATGGGCAAGGAGCATCTCTATGTCTGGGAGGCCGATGACAGCATCCTCCACGAGGACGAGGCGGCGGAGCTTCTGCGTGCCCTCACGCAGGGGGAGCACATGCGCGCCTCCGCCCCGAGGGAGGGCAAAATCGAGCTCAGCGCCACCTGCGGCGGCCTGTTTCTGGCGGATGTAGCCCGTTTAAAACAGCTCAACGGCCTGGGCGAGATCAGCGTTGCCACGCGGTTTTCCGGTTTTCCCGTGAAAACCGGAGACGTCCTCTGCGGGATGCGCGTGATACCGCTGGCAATTTCCAAGGAAAAAATGGCCCAAGTATCCGCATTGGCGGGGACTGAACCCCTCTTAAAGCTTCTCCCCTTCCCACACAAAAAATGCGGGGTCGTCACCACCGGCGGCGAGGTCGCAAACGGCCGCATCGAGGACAAGTTCACCCCCGTGCTCCGGGAAAAGCTGGCGGAATACGGCTGCGCGGTCAGCGCCCACGTCACCCTCGGCGATGATCCGGCAAAAATCACCGCCGCAATCTTA
>WQUU01000226.1 GCA_009781925.1 Bacillota bacterium
TCCGAATATCTGGACGACGAGGATTTTCTGCCGATATTCGATTTCAATACGCCGGACAGCGTGACCCTGCTGGGTAGGGCCGTCAGCAACGTATCCGAGGAAATCCTGCGGAATATCGAAGTCACTATAAAAAACTATGAGCGGGTACACACCGCCGAAAGGAGCGAAACCCATGAGCGAACTGACATACAGCAAGAGCGGCCATTATCTGATCCCGGACATCTCAATACTGGAGACGCCGACGCTGGGCAAGTACGGCATGATGAGGAAATCCTTCCTCCGCGAACACCGCCCGACGACGTACACGAACCTGTTATTGAAGGAGACGCTGTTCCCCCACTGCCTGGAGATCGAACAGGCGGCCAACGACAGGCTGGAGCTGACGATGACCGAGTTGGTGAAGAAAGACCCGCCGCCCGACAAGGCGGGCGACCCGATGGGTTGGGTGGGACACATGAACAATCTCAAAGCCCAAGCGGAGGAAGTCATCTTTCAGGAGTTGATTTACAGCTAAACGGCGAACCGCCGTCAGAACCACAAATACCGCCAGAAACGCCGTCCGAACAGGACGGCGTTTCTTTATCCACTGAAATCACGCAGGGAGATATTGACGCCGCTATTATCGCATGGAACGGCGACAACGCCAGCATTAACCGCGTGTGCGATTATATGCGTGAACACGCCCGCGCCCGTGAAGCGGCCAGATTCCTCCAAAACGAATACGGTCAAGACACCTTTGTCGTTACCAAAGACGGTGCGGAGCCGGTAGTTCTCCCCTGGGCGAAAGTCCAGCGCCGCGTGGCGCAGTTGATGGATATGGGGCAGCTTGCGGCGGTAGAGGAACCCGTTATTGCCGCCGAGCCTGTTATAGCCGAAGAACCCGCCAGCGTAGGTGAAGCCGCAGTTGAAGCCGAACCCGCCCCGATTGAAGAACTGGCCTCCGCTACAGAGCCGGAGAAACCGTCGCCCCAAGCCGAACAGCCCGCTGTTCCCACTGAACCCGAAGCCACAATCTCGCCGAACCCCGTATTTTTACGCGATAAAAACGACATCCACAGCATGGATTTATCGCAATATAGCGACGGCGACATTTTAGGCTACGATAAAAACGGCGTGGAGTACGGCGTTACGCGCATGGGTGAGCATACCTTTATCTCATCCACCACGCGGATCACGCCGATGGGCGACATCATCGGCATGGCCGACATCCCCGCCGACATCCTCCGTCAGATACGCATTGCCAATGGTCTGGAGTCACCAAAGACTGAGCAGGAAACGGTCTATGAAAGGTTTTTAGCCGCAAAAGAACAGTACCCCGGCCATATCGTGATGGCAAAGCTGGGGGACTTCTACGAGTTTCACGGCGACGACGCTCAATATATGGCTGATAACTTCGGCTACACCGCCGTTTCCCGCAATATTAACGGGCAGGATATTCCGCTTGTTGGTATCCCCGACAAAGGCACGGACACGCTTGATTTAGCCGCGCGCCTTAACTACCGAGGGCGCGATGTTGTGCTGATTGACGGTGACGGCGCTGTTACCAAATACCCGAAAGCGGAGCCGGTTGCCGTAACCGAACAGCCGGAGCAATCGTCGCCAGTCCTGCCCATATTAGAAACGTCGTCAGAACCATACGAACGTGTCAATTTTCGTATCACTGACGATCACTTAGGCGAGGGCGGCGCAAAGAGCAAATTCCGCGCCAACATGGACGCGATTAAAACCCTGCACAATATTGAGCTTGAAAACAGGCTTGCTACGCCGGAAGAACAGCAGATACTCTCTCGTTACGTCGGATGGGGCGGCTTACCACAAGCCTTTGACCCCGACAACAAGCAATGGAAAAATGAATACCTCGAACTGAAAGCGGCGCTGTCACCCACGGACTACGACATGGCGCGAGCGTCCACCCTTAACGCCCACTACACGTCTCCCACAGTCATCAAGGCGATGTATGAAACGCTGGAACGGCTGGGTTTCAAGGATGGAAACCTGCTGGAACCGGCCTGCGGCGTGGGTAACTTCTTCGGGCTTCTGCCAGAGAGTATGCGAAATGCCAAGCTGTACGGCGTGGAACTGGACTCCATCACCGGCCGGATCGCAAAGCAGTTATATCAAAATGCTGACATTCAGATAAAGGGCTTTGAAAAGACCGACACGCCCGACGCTTTTTTTGATGTGGCGGTCGGCAACGTACCGTTCGGCTCGTATAAGCTGGCAGACAGGCGCTATGACAAGCAAAACTTTCTCATCCACGATTATTTTTTCGCAAAGGCTCTGGATCAGGTACGCCCTGGCGGTATTGTGGCGTTCATCACGTCCAAAGGGACGCTGGATAAGGCGAACCCCGAAGTAAGAAAGTATATCGCCCAGCGCGCGGAGCTGCTGGGGGCCGTCAGGCTCCCGAACAACGCATTTCTCAAAAACGCCGGCACAGAAGTCACCAGCGACATCATTTTTTTGCAAAAGCGCGACCGGCTCATCGACATTCAGCCCGATTGGGTATATCTCGGTCAGTTGACAGTGGATAGTGGACAGTGGACAGTTCCCGTAAACTCTTATTTTGTTGACCACCCGGAAATGATATTGGGAACAATGGCCTACGACGACCGAATGTACGGCAACGGCAAGGAAACCACCTGCAACCCCATAGAGGGCGCCGATCTCAGCGAACAGTTGAGGGAGGCGCTTTCTCATATTCAGGGGCAGATCACGGAATATGAGTTGGACGATATCGAGGGTATTCAGGACGTTTCTATTCCGGCCGATCCCTCCGTTCGCAATTTCAGCTACGCCATTGTGGACGACACCGTGTACTACCGGGAAAACTCCCGCATGAACCCCGTGGATATGCCGGCGACGACGCTGGAGCGCGTCAAGGGCATGGCGGGGCTTCGTGACTGTGTGCGGGAGTTGATCGACTACCAGCTCTATGACTATCCTGACAGCGACATTCAGGCGAAACAGGCCGAATTGAACACGCTGTACGACGCTTTCAGCCGCAAATACGGGCTGATCAACGACGGCGCCAACAACAAGGCTTTTTCCGCGGATTCAGCGTATTATCTCCTGTGTTCCCTGGAAATTCTGGACGAAAACGGCAAGCTGGAACGCAAGTCTGATGACGAACACCCGAATAGAGCTTGAAAAACCTTTCGCCTTTGAAGCGGAACTGGCGGAGAAGTCCGCGCGGCTGGCCGAACTGGACGCCACCCTCAACATGGATGAACGCCCCACCGAGCCTGCCCTCGGCGCCGTGGAGACGGCGGCGAAGGCCGCGTCTCCTGCCGCGAAAGAGAAACCGTCCATACTGGAAACGCTCAAAATCAACGCCGAAAAGAGCCGGCGGATGTTCGGCGGCAAAACTGACCCAGCGGAGAAACCCGCGAAAGAATGTATCTGACACGAAGGGGGGGATTGATACTATCCAGAATCTAAAACGCAATATTCACCTGAATATCCGGCTGACAGAAGCGGAATGCGACCTCATCGCGGGAAAAATGGCGGCGGCCGGCATCCGCAACCGGGAAGCCTATTTTCGCAAGATGGTGATGGACGGCTACGTCGTCCGGCTTGACCTGACCGACGTACGAAAGATGGTTGGGCTGTTGTCGAACGCCACCAATAACCTGAACCAAATAGCCAGGCGCGCCAACGAGACACGGAGCGTCTACGAGAGCGACATCAGGGACATACAGGCGAACTATGAGCGGTTGTGGACGCAGA
>WQUU01000227.1 GCA_009781925.1 Bacillota bacterium
CACGACGATTTTTCAAAACTGCGACCCCTCCTATCTGGACGATGAGGCCCGGGCCATCCTTGCCCGCCACGTAAATCCGCTGATGTTTGACGGCCTGCTCACGGCCACCACCAGCGACGATTCCAAGGCCATCAATGTTGATAACCAGCCGAAGGTCATCATCTCCGCCTCCGGCATGTGCGACGCCGGGCGCATCCGCCACCATCTGAAGTATAACCTCTGGCGGCCGGAGAGCCTCGTGCTCTTCGTGGGCTACCAGGCCGACGGCACTTTAGGGCGGCTGTTGTTGGACGGCGCGGACAGTGTAAAAATTCTCGGCGAAAAAGTGGCGGTCAAGGCGGAGATCATCAATATGCCCGGCGTCAGCGGCCACGCGGACAGGGACGGCCTTCTTGACTGGCTGGGAAAATTTCAGCAGAAACCCGGCTATGTCTTCGTGAACCACGGCGAGGACGCGGAGTGCGGCGCGCTGGTTCAGAGCATCCATGAGATGTTTGGCTTGGAGGACGATTCTCCCTTCTCCGGCTCCGTGTACGATCTCATCACGGGGCAGTACACCTATAAGGCCCAGGGTGTGCCTGTTGCGCCGAAGGAACCTGTGCCGGAGCAGCAGCCGATAACCCAGGCCCAGAGGGCGCCGGAGACGCCCCATGCGGCGCCGGAGCCACATCAGGCGGCGCCGGACAGCCCTTACTGGCGGATGCTGTACAGTGCGGATGCCCTGCTGAAGACCCTCCATACGCTGGGCGGCGCGCCGAGCAAGGAGTTGGCGCGGATTCAGCGGGAAATTGAGGCGCTGACGAGAGAGGTCAAGCGGTAACCTATAACCGCCAAAATAAGAAAAAACCTGTCGGGAGAAATAACTTCTGCCGCAGGTTTTTTACGCAGGCATTCTTCCCGCCTCTCCTCCGGGCAGGGGACGCAGCTCAGCGCTGCCTCATCCTGGCCGGTCTTCTCCTCGTGCGCCCAATAGACCGCGTTGCTGACGGCCCAGATCGTCTCCTGCGAAGTTTCAAAGCCCAGCGCGCGGAGCTTGCCGCCGAAGGTTTCCGCCCAGCTGGGCCGGTATTGCAGCAGTGTGTCGCCAACGTCGAAGATGATGGCCTGATAGCGCATGGGGTTACTCCTCCTTATCCCGCCCCGCCAAAATCCCCGCCTTCCGGCGGGGATTTTGCTCGCGTCCTTACACGTTAATTCATGATCGCGGCTTCGCTTTCCGCGTCGAAGAGGTGGATTTTTTTGTTGTCCAAGGCGATTTTGATCGTGTTGCCCGTGCGGGAGCGGGAATCCGGCGCGACCCGGGCGGTCAGGCGCTGGCCGTGGTACTCCAGATACAGATACACTTCGCTGCCCATGAGCTCGTGCACCTCCACTGTCGTCTCGATGACGGAATCCTCGTGTTCTCCCAGGTAGACCGGGCTGTCCTTCAAATCTTCGGGGCGGACGCCCAGCTTCACAGCCTTGCCCACATAGTCGGCCATCTTCGCATTCACCTTTTCGGGGTCAATATAGAGCCTGTCCCCGCCCACGTTGACACAGTAGCCCTTCGTGTCCTTCTCCAGCGTACCGTCCAGGAAGTTCATCTGCGGACTGCCGATAAAGCCGGCCACAAAGACATTGCAGGGAAAGTCATAGAGGTTCTGCGGCGTGTCCACCTGCTGGATGAAGCCGTCTTTCATGACAGAGATGCGGTCGCCCATGGTCATGGCCTCGGTTTGATCGTGGGTGACGTAGACAAAAGTGGTGCCCAGGCGCTGGTGCAGCTTGATGAGCTCCGTGCGCATGGAGGCGCGCAGCTTTGCGTCCAGATTGGAAAGGGGCTCGTCCAAGAGGAAGACAGCGGGGTTGCGCACCATGGCGCGGCCCAGGGCCACGCGCTGGCGCTGGCCGCCGGAGAGCGCCTTTGGCTTGCGATCCAGCAAGTGCTCGATGTCCAGAATTTTGGCGGCGTCGGTCACGCGCTGTTTGATTTCCGCTTTTGGGGTGTGGTGCAGCTCCAGGCCGAAGGCCATGTTCTTATAGACGGTCATGTGGGGGTACAGCGCATAGTTCTGGAACACCATGGCGATGTCGCGGTCTTTGGGGGCCACGTCGTTGACCAGCCGGTCGCCGATATAGAGCTCGCCCGAAGTGATTTCCTCCAGCCCGGCGATCATGCGCAGGGTCGTGGACTTCCCGCAGCCGGACGGTCCGACCAGGACAACGAACTCTTTGTCCGGAATCTCCATGTTGAAGTCGGTGACGGCGGGGACATTTCCGGGATAAACTTTGCAGATGTTGCGCAGGCTGATACTGGCCATCTTATTTGCCTCCTATAGCAAAATATTGATTGTCTTGACAAAGGGACTATCTTTTCGATATAATCATCATAACAGAATTTTCCCAAAATTCTATAGTAAAATATTGATGGTGTGTTCATGCCGCAGTTTACAACAGAAAACCAAAACCTGCCGGAACTGACCCGGCAGGCCGCCGCCCTCATACGGGAGCATTTTATGGAACTCTACGGCGTAGAGGAACTTTCGGAGGCGCTGGGCGTCTCCAAGAGTCATCTGGTGCGCAGTTTCTCCGCCAACCTGGGCCTCACGCCGGGGCGCTACCTGACAAAGATGCGCGTTGAGGCCGTCAAGGCCCTGCTGCTGCGCGGGGACTATACGCTGGAGACGATCGCCGGCCTCTGCGGCTTTTCCGGCGCGAACTATCTCTGCAAGGTGTTCAAAAAAGAGTGCGGCCTTACCCCCACCCGCTGGCGGGAGCGGTACGCCGGCGCCCTGTCCGACCTCCCGCCGGAGGGCTGGGAGGGAAAGTTTTATGTGTGGTGATTGAACATGCAGATAAGCAGGCTATTTGAAATCATTTATGGCTTCTTGCTATTGTCTTGGGACGGGTCCTTACAAATAATTGGATAAATGATTAATTTTTAGATATCTGAAGAACCGGGAGAACAAAATGTTCTCACAGGTTGATTTTTCCCGGGAAAACGTAACTACAAATCCCTTTCATTACAGGCGCCCTATCTGTATAATAATCCTATGAGGCGGTTTTTGCAAAAGAGGGTATGGCATGAAAAATATCGACATTGCGAAAACTCTGATCGCCAAGCGGGGAGAAAAGGGAATTACGCAAGACGAACTTGCGAATTTTATCGGTGTTTCCAGGGCATCCGTTTCAAAATGGGAAACGGGGCAAAGCTATCCCGACATCATTTTTCTACCGCAGCTTGCGGCTTACTTTGACATAAGCTTAGATGAGTTGATGGGCTATGTGCCGCAAATGACAGATGAAAATATTCGCAAGCTCTATGTGGAGCTGTCAAACGAATTCGCCGAAAAACCTTTTGATGATGTGCTGAACCACTGCCATGTTATCATCAAAAAATATTACGCATGCTTTCCTTTGCTTTATCAATTGGGGATGCTCTTGATCAATTACAGCTCGGCCGCTCAGGATAATGAGAAAAGGCTTTCTGTCATTACAGAGGCAAAAGGACTTTTCATTCGCGTGAAAACCCTATGTGACAGCATAGAATTAAAACAGCTTGCCCTCCGTGCAGAAGCGATGTGCGAAATGATGTTATGCAACTCCGACAAGGTGTTGGCGCTGCTGGAAAATGAAAAAGAACGCTTATTCCACCCGTCCATTGGAGTGATGCTCTCCCAGTCCTATCTCATGCTCGGAAAGACACAACAGGCTAAAATTACGCTGCAACACAGCATTTTT